>DMJN01000324.1 GCA_003451715.1 Gammaproteobacteria bacterium
TCCTGACCGCATGGTATGACAACACTGCGGATAATCCGCTTAACCCGGATCCTGATCAGTGGGTCGGTATGGGCCAGAGGACAACCGATGAGATGTCCCATGCCTGGATCGCCGTCACCCATCTGGACGAAGAGGGTTACCAGAAGATGCTCGCGGAGCGTGACTGAATGACAGCTTGGGAGCAATCCGGTAAACAGCTGAACAGCTGAGCACTTGCAGTCGGAAGATTTCATTTATCGACTGCGTACCGGCCAGTAAGGATTGCACCTTAAGTCCAATCTTTACTTGCAACGAGACAACGCCCTGGACCAACGATATGGTCCAGGGCGTTTTCGTTTAGAGGCCGCTGGTCCCCTTTATTGAGCCCATCCATGGATTAGTGCAGGATCGCGGAACACCCCAACGGTCATAATTCTGAGTGTCGAAGTCTTAGCGAGTTGCTAATCACTGAAACCGAACTAAAACTCATTGCCCCTGCTGCAATCATTGGTGATAACAGAATACCGAAAACTGGATAAAGAACTCCTGCAGCAACTGGAACACCCCCACTGTTATAAATAAAGGCGAAGAACAAATTTTGTCGGATGTTGCGCATGGTGGCTCTGCTCAGGCGTCGGGCCCTGACAATGCCCCGCAAATCTCCTTTGACCAAGGTGACCCCGGCGCTTTCCATTGCCACGTCGGTTCCTGTTCCCATGGCGATTCCAACGTGGGCTTGCGCCAATGCCGGTGCATCGTTGATACCATCACCTGCCATGGCAACGATATGACCTTCGGCCTGGAGCTGTTTAACTGCTTCGGCTTTTTGCTCCGGTAATACTTCGGCATGCACCTCGTCGATATCGAGCTTTTCTGCTACGGCTTTAGCGGTAGCAGCACTGTCACCTGTGAGCATGACGATGGTGATGCCCTCGGCATGCAGAGAACGAATCGCACCCGTAGTTGAGTCTTTAATGGGATCTGCGACGGCTATTAGCCCGGCTGCCTTGGCATCGATTGCGATTAGCATCACGGTGCTACCATCCGCACGATGAATATCTGCGCTGGTTGACAGCTTCGCCGCATCAATACCAAGACTTTCCAGAAATTTGATGTTCCCCAGCGCCACCACCTGGCCATCGACTTCCCCTTTGACACCCCCACCGGTTATGGACTGAAAGTTAGTGGCTTTAGCGAGGTCAATCCCTCTTGCCTCAGCTCCCGTCACTATCGCTTCTGCCAGTGGGTGTTCACTGGCGCGTTCGAGACTGGCCGCCATAAGCAAAATTTGTTCTTCGCTAAATCCCGCCTCCGCGTGCACTGCCACCAGCTTTGGTTTGCCTTCGGTCAGGGTTCCGGTCTTGTCGACAATAAGCGTGTCGACTTTTTCCATGATCTCCAGGGATTCCGCATTCTTGATTAGTACGCCAGCCGTAGCACCACGACCGGTCCCCACCATGATTGAAATTGGGGTGGCGAGCCCCAACGCGCAGGGGCAGGCAATAATAAGCACTGCAACGGCATTAATGACTGCAAATGACAGACGTGGCTCCGGGCCCCACAACCACCAGAGAACAAAGGCGATTAAAGCAACACCCACCACCGCAGGTACAAAATAGGCCGCCACCAGGTCAGCCAATTTCTGAATGGGTGCGCGTGTACGTTGTGCCTCGGCTACCATATTGACAATTTGTGCCAGCAAGGAGTCGGCACCGACTTTTTCAACGCGCATTAACAGACTGCCTGTTCCATTAACCGTTGCACCAATCAGTTTTTCGCCGGATACTTTCAGGACCGGAATCGCTTCACCCGTGACCATGGATTCATCTACATTGCTTTCGCCTTCGATGACCTCGCCATCCACAGGCACTTTCTCACCGGGTCGGATACATAATTTGTCGCCGGGTTGCACCTGATCCAGCAGGATATCTTCTTCAATGCCATCATCTCTCACGATCCGTGCCGAGTTTGGAGCCAGCCCGAGTAACATCTGAATAGCGGCGTTGGTGCGTGAGCGAGCGCGTATTTCAAGCACCTGTCCCAGTAACACCAGCGCGACGATAACTGCGGCTGCCTCAAAGTAAACGCCCACAACACCGTCTTCCATTTGCATCGCTGCTGGAAATATTGATGGAAACACCAGGGCCACCACGCTGTAGGACCAGGCAACCGACACCCCCAGTGCGATCAGGGTGAACATATTGAGATTCCAGCTGATGACAGGTTGCCAGCCGCGTACAAAAAATGGCCAACCACCCCATAACACAACTGGTGTTGCCAGGGTGAATTCAATCCACTGAACGGCATGCATTGACAGTCCGGCTGGCAACAACTGTGGAAAGAGATCGGCCCCCATGGCTAATAGGAATACCGGCAGGGCGAGTGCGCTGCTGATCCAAAGCCGTTGGCTCATGTAGATGAGCTCTTCGTTTTTCTCTTCGATTGTTACCGTGGTAGGTTCCAGGGCCATGCCACATTTGGGACAGCTACCGGGCTGATCCTGGACTACTTCCGGATGCATGGGACAGGTGTACTCTGTTTTCGTCGCCGCCACTGGAACGCCCATTGATTCCAGCGCCATACCACACTTGGGACAACTACCAGGTCCCAGCTGTTGGATTTCGAGGTGCATGGGGCAGGTGTAGGTAGCTGACTCATCAACTACTTCATCAGCAGCGCCTTCTTCCTTATTCAAATAGTATTCTGGCTGTTCACTGAACTTGTTCAAACATCGCTCGCAACAAAAATGATAACGATTCTGCATATAGTCGTAATAATGAGCCGATTCACTGGATACCTGCATACCGCAGACAGGATCGACCTGGTCTTTATTCTCTGTATTTGTTGCTGCACTCATGTAGTGGGCCTGCTATTGTCTAAGAGAGTAGGGATGCGGTTTGGAAAAGCAGAAAGGCAACACAAGTTACCAATCCGGTAATTGGCACTGCTATTGGCACTTCGAAAATATTTTCTACCGATCCACTTCCTCGCTTTATACGTATCAAGGAAAAATTTACCAGACTGAACACGACCAGCAATAGATAGGTAGTCGCATTAGCCAAAGTTACTATAGGAAACCATAATGCAGCTACGATAATAGCAATAGCGATTATAACTGTAGCGTTTATCGGTGTGCGAGTTTTGGTTGAAACCTTGCCAAAAAAATCTGGCAACCAGTTCTGATTAGATAATCCGTAACACACACGCGAAGCCATAATGATTTGAATTAGCGCGCCATTAACTACGGCAAATAGACTTACAATTGAAATAACCCAAGGACTACTGTTAGTAGCTCGCTCATAAACAGTTGCCAGCGGTGCATCGGACTGGTTGAGTTCAGCTGGTGTCAAAACCAACAAGGCGGATATCGCAATCGCTATGTATAGAACCGTTGCAAATAGTACGGCAAATAGAATAGCTAATGGCATATTTCTCTGAGGACGTTTAACTTCTTCTGCCACATTAACCATATCTTCAAAACCAATATAGGCATAAAAAGCAAGAAAGGCACCAGAAAAAATACCAGACCATGTGTCTGTATCTGTGTCTGGTATGAAATCGATTTGCCGCTGCGGCAGGTCTGCGAAAGCCGGCGCTACCACATAGAGAATAAGTACCAGCCCGCCAACTTCCAATAGAGTAATTAAGGCAGCGGCGGTGACAGATTCTGAAATGCCCCAAATCGCAATCAGGCAGAGACTAAATAACAGGCCAATGATAACAAGCCAATCTGGCAGTTCTATAAATACTGCCAGATATCCAACAAAGCCATTGGCGATGGTAGCTGCAGAAACGATGCCGGTTAAGATAATGAGCAAGCCAACGCCAAGCGATAGGTTTTTAATGCCTATACCTTGCTGAATGTAGACAGCTTCCCCTGCGCTCAATGGGTAGCGAGAAGACAGCTCCGCGAAGGTAAATGCGGTAATTCCAGCTATCACCGATGCAAGTAGAAAGGCAACAGGAGCCAAATAACCTGCCTCTCCCGCTACCTTGCCCACTAATACATAGACGCCAGCACCAAGAATATTTCCCAGCCCATAGAGACAAACAAGAGGAAGAGACAGGGAGCGTCGTAACAGGATCATTATTGGATTGTACCCCGTCAGCACCTATGGAACAGATATAGCACGGGTTTAAAGGAGAGTTTTTGTTCATCCTAACGTGAGGAGTTGAGATGAAACAGAAACAAGCAGAACGACCCGCATCGTCAGAACGGATCATTCGTGACATCAAGCGCAAGACGCGTAAGCAATACAGTGCG
>DMJN01000192.1 GCA_003451715.1 Gammaproteobacteria bacterium
CGCACTGTATTGCTTACGCGTCTTGCGCTTGATGTCACGAATGATCCGTTCTGACGATGCGGGTCGTTCTGCTTGTTTCTGTTTCATCTCAACTCCTCACGTTAGGATGAACAAAAACTCTCCTTTAAACCCGTGCTATATCTGTTCCATAGGTGCTGACGGGGTACAGGCGAGACGCATCCAGCACGTCCTCAATAATCATATTCACTCTATTACAGTGATCGAGAATGATTTCAATCATGCGCATGTCATCTTCGGCGACGGTATTGGATTCTCTCAACAATTGACTCGCATGGCTGATGGCTCCGAGTGGATTCCTGACTTCGTGGGCAATGCCGGCAGTTAGTCTTCCTAATGATGCCAGCTTCATCTGCCTGACACGTTGCACGATCTGTCTATTGTCTTCGACAAAGATCAGCACATCGGATTCGGAATCGGGATCGGAATCGGGGTTGAGCAGCGCAAAACTCAACTGTACTTGCTTGGAGGAATTGGGAATCAAAATGGGTTGAGGTTGGCGCTTCCTGTTAATCTTCCAAAGTGACAATTGTTCCTTTAGGGCACTCGGTAAAATAAACTCATAATCATCAGTGGTCTTGGCTTTGTCCAGGATGGGACCTAGTGTGGGCCGTGCCGCTCTATTCATACTGATAATTCGAAGGTCGGGGCTTGCTACGACTACTCCCGTACGCATGCGTTGAATAATTGCATTATTTAATTTTTCAAGCTCGATAATGTCGGCGGCTTGTTTATCCGCGAGCAATGCATCGTTGTAGATTCGTTGCGTTAGCGTCTGGATATAAAGAGCAGTAGCGAATAGGACAATTCCAAAAATACCAGTTTGAATAATTTGGTTAGGTGGGTCTTCAAGGGTAAGCGTCAAGTACAATTCACTAAAGATAATTGCGAGTGCTGCGACGGCCGCCAGAAATGTGCTGATTCTTCCTCGAATCAGGATGCTCCCCGAGGCGATTGTTACTATGAGCAGCAGTCCCAACCCGCTACTGATACCTCCACAACTGTAAATCAGCAAGGTAGTAGCGAGAATATCGACTATCAGGGTTCCAGTGAGGAACTGTGAAACCTTCACTATTCCCCGGCCGGAAGGAGTGAAAAATGCGACTACAATCCCAAATATGGCGTAAGTAGCGCTGACCTGGACAAATAATTCCGGGTCAAGAGCGCCCAATGGAGCTGTTTCCGGGTTGGCAACATAGGTTGCTAATAGTACCAGCGGTAAAACCACGCGGTAGATGTTGTAAACCACCGATACGTTGTAGATCTGTCCAGTATATTGTGCGGTTCTTTCAGCCATTCTCTCAATCAGCTTTGTAGCGAGGGATTCGCTAATACGTTATCGTACAATAGATGGGCTTTTATAGGCAGAGTTAACAGGAATTGGGATTGCAGCGATGACGGAAATGGCGCAAAGCATCAAAGTTGTTATGGCGCAGCTGAACTTGTTGGTTGGAGATATCGACGGCAATACGGAACGGATTATTGCCAGTGCGGGACAGGCGATCGCCGAGTACTCCGCCGACCTGATAGTATTCCCGGAACTGGCCTTGGTCGGATATCCTCCCGAAGACTTGCTGTTACGCCCCAGCCTGCAAATTAGAATCGAAAAAGCGCTGGAGAAAATCCTTGCCGCCGATCTACCGGTTTATATCGTGGTCGGTTTTCCTGAATTGGTGGATGGCAAACTCTATAACGCGCTGGCAGTAATCAAGGGCAATGAGTGCCTGACCGTATATCGCAAGCAATGTCTGCCTAATTATCAAGTGTTTGATGAGAGACGTTATTTCACACCGGGTCATGATTGCTGTGTGCTGGATATCTCAGGCACTTCAGTTGGCTTCACGATTTGTGAGGATTTATGGGAAGTCGAACCTATAACCCAGGTTCGCGAAGCAGGTGCCCAGTTACTGGTTAATATTAATGCGTCGCCCTTTCACATAGGTAAATTGGATGAACGTAGGGAACTGCTTCGCCGGCGTGCCACCGAGGGAGATCTTCCAATCATCTATGTGAACCTCGTCGGGGGCCAGGATGAGCTGGTATTCGATGGCGGTTCGATGGCCGTAAACGAAGTAGGGGACTGCTGTTATCTTGCGCCGAGATATGTCGAAGGGATGTATCCACTGGAAGTAGCTATCCAGCCCAATGGAGTCTGTTGCCTACCTATGCAGGAAGTTGCTCCTGAGCTTTCTCTGGAAGCGCAGGTTTACAAGGCACTGGTGCTCGGCGTGCGAGACTACGTTGGTAAGAACGGATTCGGTGGCGTCGTACTGGGCCTTTCAGGTGGCATTGATTCAGCATTGACGCTTGCGATTGCCGTCGATGCCTTGGGTAAGGAGCGAGTACAGGCGGTCATGATGCCATTTGAGTATACCTCGCAGTTGAGCATCGACGCCGCCGCGCAACAAGCCAGCCTTCTCGGGGTTGATTATCAGCTCATCGCCATTAATGAAGTGTATGCAGCGTTTTTAAGCGCATTAAGTAATGAGTTTTCAGGATTCGAAGTCGACGTTAGTGAACAGAATATTCAGGCCAGGGCCAGAGGTGTATTGTTGATGGCGATCTCCAACAAAAAGGGAGTCCTGGTACTTACCACGGGCAACAAGAGTGAAATCGCGGTCGGTTATTCGACGCTCTATGGTGATATGGCGGGCGGATTCGATCCGCTTAAAGATGTCTCGAAATCGCTAGTCTACCGACTGGCTTCCTATCGCAACACCGGCCACGGAGCCGAACCCGCATCAGTAATTCCGAGTCAGGTAATCGAACGTCCCCCCTCTGCTGAGTTGGCGCCGGACCAGTTCGACCAGGACAGCCTGCCGCCCTACCCAGTGCTGGATAAGATACTTGAGCTGTATGTAGAGAATGACTACAGCGCCGATGCGATTGTTGCAGAAGGATTTGATGAAGATGTTGTGCGCCAGGTACTGCGCCTGGTAGACCTGAATGAATACAAACGACGTCAAAGTCCAGTTGGGGTGCGCCTGACGGAGCGTGGTTTTGGGCGTGATCGCCGCTATCCCATTACCAATGCCTGGCCTATCGGCGATTGAGGCCGGCAAGCACTTATCTTGTCAATACCGACTAATCGGCAATGCTCATGCGTACTATTATGCTCCCTTCATCCTGCTCCATTAGCAGAAATGGAGTGCCATCCGCGCCAATTTCGATATCTCGAATTCGGCCGACGTCTTTGAACAATACCTCGCGGTTAATGACTCGGTCTCCATCTGTGGTCAGGCGGTATAGCGTACGCGCCTTCATAGTGCCCATCAGCATATCGTTGTTCCAACCGGGGAAGGCCGCACCCTCATAGAAGACAATACTGGATACCGCCGGAGAGGGGGTAAAGTCGACGATGGGGAGCTGGATGCCATCTATATCAAATTCTTCTTCCAGTGCCTCTCGGCCATAGTTGACTTCGGTACCGTTGTAGTTGATCCCGAGGCTATGCAGGGGCCAGCCGAAATTTACCATGGGTCGAATAAAGTTCACTTCATCGCCGCCTCGCGGGCCCATCTCAGTTGACCATAGATCGCCTGTTTGAGGATTGATCTCCAGGCCTTGAGGGCTGCGATGACCATAAGACCAGATGCTGTCCAGAATATCAGGATCATCGATATACGGATTGTCATCGGGAATGCTGCCATCCATGTTGATGCGATGCAGTTTGCCCCAGGGTAGAGTCAGATCCTGTACGCCGACGTAGTTATCGAGGCCTTTCGCACCGATGGCAAAAAACAAATGACCACTATCGTCGAAGGCAATTCTGCCACCGGCTCCGATGTCAGACTTTGCCTGGTAATCTTCGATATCGAATCCGAAGATGACTTCCTGATCCACCCAGCGATTGTCACGGATTCGACCGCGGACTATTCGGTTCATGGATACCGCTAATCCCAATCGACGGCTCTGGGCATTGCAGCCATCACACCAGTCACCGTGTTGCAGATAAATCCAGCCGTTGTCTTGGTAGTTTGGATCGAGTTTTACTTCAAGCAACCATCCCAGACCACGCCGGGAATTTTCCTCCGGATTATAGGCTTTGGGTGCATCCTGAATTTGAACCGATTGCTGGCCATCGGCAGAGATGTGGCGCAGGCCCCTGGTTTTTTCCGTTACCAGGAAGCTGCCATCCGGTAGGATTTCCATGGAAAAGGGAAGAGGGTCGATGCCTTCGGCAATCACCTCCAGGCGAAAGTCATGGTGCTGGGTGCTGATGACATCACGGGGAATTATTAGTGGTGTCTCAATGTTCCAGGTGTCGTAGGTTATATTGGTGCGTTCCTCGATAATATACAGCGCCAGAGATCGAATCTGTTCCTCGTTAAGCACATCCTCCCAGGCTGGCATGCCGGAAATGGGAAAGCCATTGGAGATGCTGGTACTGAGTTCATCCAGGGTACTGCCGTGTACCAGATCTCTTCCTGCCAGGGGAATTCCAGGCGGAGTTCCCTCCAGGTTTTCTCCATGACAGACGGCACATTGTTCGAGATAAAGCGGGCCAAAGGATGGAACAGGCTCTGCCGCTGGCAGTGGAAAATTCCAGAACAGAAAGCACAGTGTTAACAAATTGAATAAGGGGTGACTTATTCTCCGGGAGGTTTTTGTCATTAGTGTCTTCCTGCTATGAATTTAGAACGTTCTCGGCGTGGAAAATTATTCCTATTGTTCGTCCAAATCCTGCCTTCTGGCACCGGCTAAAATGCCGGGCAGAGAGTAATTCCCTTCGTGGCAGGCATATTCGAACACGGCCGTCTCTTTATAGAAAGACAACTCACCACCCCAGGGTTGGGTGTAGATAGTTGGATCTTCCACTCTAAATTCATAGAAAATCTCATTGTCAGACCAACGAGTGAATCGCTCGGTGACTTTCCCCGTCGGAGAGATGTAGGAGCTCTGCAGTGGATAGGGCTTGATAGTCTCGATAACCAGCGTGTCACCCTCATACCTGGCTATGGAGTCACCAAACCATGGCTGAATGTCCTCGTTGCTATGCTCGTCGGTGAGGGGAATTATGCGTACCTCATGATTCATCTCTGCCATGAACATGACATGGTCTTTGGTTTGTACAAATTGGTAATTATTGTTGTAAATGCCATTCATCATTACCGGACCGATGGCATAGCTCATGGCTATGCAGCGCTCACCTACAGGCCGGGTTTCAGGGCCATCGTAACTGCCAATTTTGGGTAGGTGGGAGGCGGTGCGTAGTGCGGCGCCACCTTCTTTATAGGGGATCCGGCCATCGACGGGGTCGGTGATCCAGGAGCTACGATACTCACCCTTGACCACACCCATGCCAAATCCAGCGTCGATCCAGAATGCATTATGCCCCCGTGTTCCGAACGCCGCCTCTCCCGCCTCGGCATCGGTTATGGGGTTGTTCTGTTGTTGCCTGTCCAGGCTCATCCACAGGGATCCCTGAGTTAGTTCATAGGCACGATCTTCACTTAACACGAGCCCCTCGATGCCGGGCGCTCTTTCCAATCGGGTAATGGAGCGATTTGTCCAGATACCCTGAAAATCGGGCGCCCCGTATTCGGTGTGGGGAGTTTCATAGCCAGGCTGCTGTGCTATTGCAAAAGGACTGGCTGAAAATACCAAGGCTGTAATCAACGCCGCAATTTGTCGATGAAATGCTGTCATATATACGCTCTGAATGCTGGTAACAGTTGGAATTTAAGGCTGCATTGTACGATAAAGGGCCGTCAATCTATAGTTCAGGTCAGTTTATAGAGGGGATGCCTGGCTCTGTACCCCGTCAGCACCTATGGAACAGATATAGCACGGGTTTAAAGGAGAGTTTTTGTTCATCCTAACGTGAGGAGTTGAGATGAAACAGAAACAAGCAGAACGACCCGCATCGTCAGAACGGATCATTCGTGACATCAAGCGCAAGACGCGTAAGCAATACAGTGCG
>DMJN01000090.1 GCA_003451715.1 Gammaproteobacteria bacterium
AACTGAACCCCGATGACCAACAGGCTGTGTTCTATACCAACGCCAGCTACGAGGTCAGCGATGACCTGAGCTTCAATGCCCAACTCATCTGGAACACTGAGACCTACCGTGGCCAGAATTCAGCCGCCAACCCTGGTGGGCGCGTTGACGAGTTGCCTGTGCTGCGTGGTGAGCTGCCGGGTAACCCGTTCCGTGCTGTGGATGCCAATGGCAACCTGTTGTTCGCAGCGGATGCCAATATGGATACCCTGCCGGACCGAGACGCCAACGGCGTTGTAGTACTGGATCCAAATGGCATCCCCTTCAATGAAGACGTTGCCTTTAGTGGTTGGCGCCCCTTCGGTAAGTCCCAGACTGCACCTTCGGGCCTGAACAGCAACGGTAGCTTCCCTGGCTTCGAGCGGGAAAGATCCTTCCGCTTCGCCTTCGATGCAAACTTCACCGTGCCCTATGTAGAAGGCTGGGACGGTGTAGCATCAGTCATGGTCTCCGAGAAAGTGCGCATCTGGCGGGCCAACAACCAGAGCTTCTCTGCGATTGAGCAGGGCTTGAACTGTGATACTTTGGGCCCGATTGATGAGTGTTTCAATCCATGGGCGGTCAATCCCGATGTGTTGAGGCCGTACACCAACTCACAGAAGATTGCAGATGCCATCTTCCCCACCCAGCACCTTAGGGGGAATACCGATTCTCATCTGCACACTCTGGATTTGATATTCAATGGCACGGTGCCTCTACCGTTCGATTATGAACTGCCTGGTGGACCGATTGCCATGGCTATCGGCGGCCAGCGTCGTGGTGACGGCTTCGACTACCAGCCTGCGGGCTTGTATCAGAGTGGAGATCTCTACAATGGCCAGGCTGATACTCCTGCCAATGAGAGCCGCGACGTCGATGCCTGGTTTGCCGAGATGGCAGTACCGGTGCTGGATAACCTGGAACTCACCGCGGCTATCCGTGACGAGCATTACTCAAGCGGTCAGAGCTCAAAGGATCCGAAGTTTGGTATCACCTACAGCCCGTTTGAGTGGTTGACTCTGCGTGCAACCAAGGGAACAGCGTTTATCGCGCCGAGTATGAACGCCTTGAATGCGCCGGAACGTTGTGGCCTGAGCAACCTGGATGATCCACTGGGCCCGTTCTTCGCCTACGCGCGTCGTTGCTCGGGTGGTAATCCCTACTTGACGCCACAGAAAGCCGATACCCAGAGCTGGGGTATTACTCTCGAGCCTATCGATAATCTGCGCATCGATCTGGACTGGAGCCAGACCGAATTCAAGGATCGTATCGTGAGTATCGACCCGCAGCAGTTGCTGGATCTGGACTACTTTAACTGGTCTCAAACCACCGGTATCTCGGGCAGAGAGCCGACAACCGCTGAGTTGACCGCCTGGGTAGCATCTGGTGGACAGGATCCGCGTATTCAACGTAGTGCTGTCGACCCGACGCAGATTCTGCGAGTTACCGTCGGCTCATCCAACGCTGCGAGGAATGACGTGGAAGCCTACGACCTCAAGGTCAGATACCAATTTGAGCTCGATGCCATTACCGGTCTGTTCGGCCTGGATGATATTGGTACGATGACCGTGAACTTCAACGCTACCAATATCGATCAGTGGGAGTACCAGAAGTTCGCCACTGATCCAGTCGGTGAGCCACTCGGCAAGCGAAACCGCTTCCTGGGTGAGGCACCTCCGCTACCGGAGAATAAGGGTAACCTGAGACTCGGTTGGGTAATGGGCAACCATAGCGCCAACATTATCGCGCACTATATCGATTCAATAGACTATGATGGCTACAACTGGGGCAGTAGTTTCTTCGACCAGTTCCCATACTTTACGGGCTTCGATATCAGCGTAAGAGACGAGCTGCGGGAATCCACAGTCACGGATATTGCTTACAACTACCGTGGGCTGGAATTCATGGGCACCAGTGTGGATCTGACCCTGGGTTCTCGTAACGTATTTGATCGACTGCCACAGCGAGTCAATGACTTCGCTGGTATGGAATCGATCCTCTACGACGCACGAGGACGCCTGATCTATGGAAGGATCAGCGTGGAGTTCTAAAGCTCAGCTTCAGACTCTCATGAAAAATCACGGCCTCCTCTCACGAGGGGGCCGTTTTTTTTTGCACTGGCATAAAAGGCTCTAAGCGTTATTGTTTACTGAAAAAAGATGGACCATTCCAGAACGGGAATGGTTCGCTCCAGACGATTGAGATCGAGATTAAAAACCGTACAGCTCAGCGTAAAACTCTGGCCGTTGTGAGCAGCGGTGAGAGCAGGATCCAGACGATAGCGCGTATTGCTTGCAACAACATCCACCAAATCCAGTAACTCGGACGGATCATCGTAGAAACAATCAAACCTGATACGGCCGGGCTCGTAAACAAGCAGATTTTCGTTCATTGACTGCAAGCCAATATCTATAAAGAAATCATCATAGATGTAGTCGATGGGAAACGCTGGAGTTGGTGGAAATGCTGTCAGCAACTCAGCCGTATAGGAAGGTCGCCGATAGTCTCTGCTCGACGCATTTATCACCGAGAACTCAATCGGCCCCTCTGCATTTAAACTCGCTTGCAGTTCCAGGGTGTAGAAGCGATCGGCAAATGCCGCCGCATCGATATCTATTTCTGTCGAAGTGGTATTGTAGGTGGCCGTAGAACCGCCGTTGGAAACAGTCAGTGTATCGAGGCAGCTCTCGGGGGTTTCACTGAATGCCTGGATTGGTTCTGTCAGCTGAAATCTTTCATTGCCCTCCTCCAGGCTGACCAGCAAAAGATTCAAGGCATAGGCCGGAGCCAGACCCGGTACGCTATTGCCATTCTCATCCTCTACTACGGCACAGGGCACTCTAAGCGTCGACGCACTGCTATCGAATTGGGACCTGTCCAGGCCGTCCCAGACATCCTCTTGGGCGTTGACCAGGGGTGCAAAGAGCGCTGCTACGAGGCTGGTAGGGATGAATTTTCTAGCAATCATTAAACAAAACAACGTGATGTAATTCTTAAGACATTATACGGGAATCCTGCGTAATCCCTTTCCAGTTCTCTATCGCCGAATAACCAAGTTTGATACAGGGGTTCCCAATGAGAAACACCTGCAAATCTTGCCAGTTGCAGCGCCCAGTTAAATCTCCGCAGGCAGTCGCTCGCCTTTTGTTAGCTGGTGCGATTTGAACGATGAATGGTGGTGGAGATAGACACTCCAGCAGAGATACCAAGACTCACCACACTAGTATGCTATGGACTGCTTCAGGTTTTTAAAGACTGATGCAGTGAAAAGCTAGTTCCCCAGTTCTTCCAGCCGTGCTTTCAAATCTTGCAGTACCAACAAGGCCTCTCCAAAGGAAGGGTACTGTTGAATAAGCTCAGCGTAGACTCTATTCATTTCTTCCGTTTCCTGAATTACATCATCGCTAACGTTTTCAAGATCTGCGATTCCGGCAAAATCATGCATAAACTCCCGAGTTTCCCGTTGGCGCGCCTTGGTCCAGAATACGGGTTCGCACACCCGTTGGGGAATCCGTGTTCCGGTGAGCGAAACCTCACGACAGATGATATCCAAATCTGGATTACCGTTATGTTCATTGTAAAAACTGAAGATATCATTCTCGACACGAATGATCTGAGCCCGCACTGCGGGCTTGGAGAGTTCGCCGATAACGATAATCTCTTCGACTTCAGACTGGCTGGCCTGCTGTCCAGAAACCAACTGACTGACACACAGCATAAAAATGACTAACATGAATTTCTTCATTACACACCTGAGAAGGTTGAATCTTTAACCATTATAAATGGAAAGTATCCCCACTGGACAACAAAAATCGGCTAAGTTAAGCGAAACCAGATATCCCGTATCGGTACCTAGCTGCAGGCTGGACTGCTGCAGGACTCGATATCGATCAATACCGACTGTGTTCAGGGAGATGCGCTAGTGCGATTAAGCGTATCGGCAAGCGTGGCGGCGGCTTCCCGGCCCTGCTGCCGCAGGCGTTCACGTTGGGCCACAGTCAAACAAACGAACTGCCTGATATTGGTACCAAGCACCTGTTCTCGCCTGCATACCAACTTGTCATTTGCGGCAACCACAGTGGCATTATAGGCGTCAGCATCGCGTTGAGAGCGAATACGGGGAATTCCTTCGTCCGGGTACATGCTCTCGCAGGCGCTGAGTAGAACGACGAGCCCGACTAAGCCCGCTAGTTTAATCACCATCTCTTCCTCGCTTGAACCGTGGTCTGCATGCAGGCAACGGTACCACTTTGTAATTTTTGTTAGATAGCATGATCTGCTGAGGTGAGGATAAAAGCAGATTGTGTCGAAGTCCATAGCTTCAGAGAAAATTTGCCGCCACCGATTGCTCTCTGAGCCTGTCGATTTGGCCTCTCAGACTACTGTTTTTGCGGCCTGCAGCGGTGTGTCCAATAGTCAGTCAGGTGTTTCACTGCAAATTCTCTCGCCGCAGCTTGCAGTAGAGAATCTGGTAGCTGGCATATTCCAGATTTCCGAAATTCGGCAGCCTGCGCTGATCATTCGAGGATCCAGGTCCATGCAATTTGATGCGAATTGGCTCCATCCCCTGTGATTTGAGTAGTTTGCTCAAGGCATCGAAGCAAGCAATGCGGCTCTCAAATTCGGCGAGATTATTTCCGGCACCGATTGTCAGCAACATATCCGCACTGCTGTCGATAACCGTTGAGATCAGTTGGATAAACTCGCGAGCGTCAGGAATCATGCGGTGATCGATCCTCAGCCCTGCCACCAGATTGCGGTTACCCAATCCGAGCTCCTGTTGTTTGATCTGCAACTCTTGCAGAGCCCGATTAGCATCCATATTCATGGCTAGCATTCTTCCACCCTGCTCCGCGTTGAGCTTGGCATAGTGCCTGGCAAGCATGGGATCATTATCGATCAGCACCGTATTCTCAGTAACTCGATCGATTACGTTGAACGCGAATACGTCTCCGGCAGACAGGGATTGAATGGTAATTTTTGGCACGGCATGAATGCCATACAGGTCACGATAGCCATTACCAGCACCCAGAGACAACTGACGAACGCTATCGGGGCGGACAGCAATCAATCCCAGCAACCTGGCTACCTGCATGACCCGCAGCGTATCCAGATTCCCTACATGGTTGAGCTCATCCAGGAGGTCTTTCTGGCTTTCACTGTAGTTCGCCGGAGAGACATCTTCGCCGATCGCCGGTGTGTCAATCACCTTACTGGCAGCCTGTCGTGCAAGCAGGCGCATCCCTTCACGGTTCATCTGAGAAGCTGAAATATTGTTCCCTCTGAATAACTCACAGCAAACTGCCACCTGGGCTTCGCAGAAAATCTCCACAAGTGTCGGTGTCGGCTTCGAGGTATCGATAGTTGCACCGGCCTGCAACAGTTCTCGGATCTTCTTCTGATGGATAGAATCTTTATTGAGCTGGTGCAGATGTGCTTCGTAGTCGGTAAAACTCTTCAACATGCGCCGGAAAATGGGTTGCGTTGCAATTACAGCGAAACCGTCCGCCTCCCTCTGAAAGGCATCGGCAACTAGCTGTCCGGACGCAGAGGCCCACTGATTTTCTCCCACTAGATCAGTCTCTTTTTATAATCGTTAGCGATTTTATTGGCTGAATATTCTATTTTATGCGGAGTGGTGCCAATTTGGAATTTCCAATTTAGGCTGAGTGGTAATTGCTGCAGAGGAGTGCCAACCGGAACCAACCACCAGGAATGGGCAAAACCCGTTCGCGTAGCGAGGCGAAGCATCGCTTCGTCAGGGTTTTGCGACAGCACAAGGATGTGCTGGCCGGAACCAACCACCAGGGATGGTTTGGTACGGCTGAGGCAAACTTTTCTCTGAATATTGGTGGAGCCATGCTGAACCGCATTGATTTTATTGCTTTTTAAGCCTATGTTTTAGCAGTATTATTTTTAAGTAAAACGTATTTATATCTAATTCTACCAATTAAACTACCAAATATCGTAAAACTAGTAGTTTATTCACTCACAATCCTGATAATCAGATTCAAAACATCTTGTAGCGATGTCTTGACCTCGTGCGGGTTGTTCGGGGGTTAGGTTTCTCCTTTGTTTCCAACCTTCTTCATAGGATTTTATTGATTAGTTTTGTCATGAAGATATTTAAAAAAGGGAGAAATTATTCTAACGATATACGTAAAAAAAAGAGCGAATAACATTAATGTTAAAATATATCCGAAAAAACTTAGTGTACCCCGTCAGCACCTATGGAACAGATATAGCACGGGTTTAAAGGAGAGTTTTTGTTCATCCTAACGTGAGGAGTTGAGATGAAACAGAAACAAGCAGAACGACCCGCATCGTCAGAACGGATCATTCGTGACATCAAGCGCAAGACGCGTAAGCAATACAGTGCG
>DMJN01000305.1 GCA_003451715.1 Gammaproteobacteria bacterium
GAACCCATCAATCCGGAAGCCTGGGAGTGGTACTACAGAGTGGTAGGCGATTCCCGTTGCCCTATAGTTGACACATGGTGGCAGACTGAAACTGGTGCGATCATGATAACACCCTTACCGGGTGTGACCGATTTGAAGCCCGGATCTGCTACTGAACCGTTCTTTGGAGTAAAACCGGCCCTACTGGATGCCGATGGCAACGAGCTGGAAGGAGCCGCCACCGGTAATCTGGTGCTCTCTCAAAGTTGGCCAAGCCAGCTTCGAACCATATATGGCGATCATCAGCGCTGTATCGAGACTTACTTTGCAACCTACCCTGGATACTACTTCACCGGAGACAGTGCCCGCCGTGATGAAGATGGATATTATTGGGTAACCGGCCGAGTTGATGATGTGATCAACGTTTCCGGTCATCGCCTGGGAACTGCCGAGGTTGAAAGCGCGTTGGTGCTCCATCAAACTGTCGCGGAAGCTGCCGTGGTGGGCTACCCCCACGCAATCAAGGGCCAGGGCATCTATGCTTATGTCACACTGATGAGCGGCGAAGAGCCTACCGAAGACTTGAGAACGGAACTGACCCAATTCGTCGGAAAAGAAATTGGTGCGTTTGCAAAACCGGAAATCATTCAATTCGCACCGGGATTACCTAAAACACGATCCGGAAAAATCATGCGGCGAATCTTGCGCAAGATTGCAGCGAACGAACTGGAGAATCTTGGAGACACCACAACGCTTGCCGATCCTACTGTCGTAGAGGAACTTATTGAAAACAGAATTAATCAGTGATCTTGATCTTAAGGTGCCATGTCTAACTATTCTGCAACGATAAGCTGGAAACGCGACGATGCAGATTTTCTAGCTAATAGATATTCTCGCGCTCATATCTGGAAGTTTGATGGCGGCATTGAAGTTCCAGCGTCAGCTTCTCCACAGATCGTTCCCCTGCCCTGGTCAAAGGAAGAGAATGTCGATCCAGAAGAAGCATTCGTTGCCTCAATTTCATCCTGTCATATGCTTTTTTATCTCGCACTCGCGTCTGAGCAAGGATTTCAGATTGATTCGTATACCGATAATGCTGTGGGTGTAATGGCGAGAAATGCCGAAGGAAAGTATGTGGTTAGTCAAGTCACACTGCGCCCCACAGTTATACATACCGGTGAATCGATTCCAAATAGAGCCACGCAAGAAGCATTACACCATCAGGCTCATGAACAGTGCTTTATCGCTAACTCATTGAAAACAAAGGTAAATATTGACATATAGTGCTTTTGGAAGGCGCTCTATTCATTGTAGTCGCGCCTGCAGCATGTAAAAATGGGGCGATTGATGTCGGAAACTTATTTTCCTGCTGAGAGCATTACTATCGCTGAAGCCGAAGCCATGCAGCTTTTTTCCAGTCTTTCCACAAAATACAGGCAGTCTATTCTGGCCCGCATGTTACAGAAGCTGGCTGGACTGTTCCCGCTTACTCTACAGGGTACTATTACGCTGCTTATAGCCGCGGGGGCGTTGCGTATCTTTGGCTATGGCTCCATGGATCTGGTTGTATTCTCACTGGCAATCTGTGCGCTCGCTATACTCATTTTTTGCCTGTTCTGTTCAGTGATCAGCGGTGTATTGGTCCAGCGTAGCGTAAATCGCACTCTGGGTAGTACTGACTCTAGTGCAGAAGTGATAAATGTCGAAGCGGGCTTTCCCAATGAAACTGGATTCAAATTGCCGGTGCTTAACTACTTTCCGCTCGTTAAACTGTCCTGGAGAATCACATTCCCTGATTACATCGAAACCAGGGTTCGAGTGTCGGCTTCGAGTGAACTGGTGGAGGAGATTATACCGAAGAAACGTTGCCTGACGGAAAATGTAGTTCGTCAATTCATAGTTTCAGATGTTTTAGGATTTTGTCGATATTCCTGGTGGCAGGATCAAGCAATTCGCTGTAAGGCATTGCCAAGAACCAATACGGTTAAGACATTGCCTCTGTTGCGCTCCCTTACCGCCGAAGATGGCATTCCGAATCCTTCTGGCGATCCTGAAGGGGATCGCATGGAGATTCGCCCTTACGCACCCGGAGATTCAGTACGCAATATCATGTGGAAAGTGTTCGCCCGGAGCCGCCAACTGAACGTACGACTCGCCGAGAAGAGTGTCTTCCATAGCAAACGCACTGTGGCTTATCTGCTAAGCAGTAACAACGATGAAGCAGCTGCCGCCGTGGCTCGTGTTGCTCTGGAAGCTGCTGCGCTGGGCGAAGATTGGGCATTTGGAGCAGATGGTTCAGAATTGCCTTGCGAGACGCTGACTGAGTCACTGGACGCGATCGCCCGATCGAGAGCACTCGGCCCCCCTTTCAGCTATGGGCTGGATAACTTCTTAACGGCAGCTGCCGGGCAATCCGGAGCCCATTGCATCGTATTTGCCGCTGCTGAATCCGCCCCATGGCTGGCAAATCTGAAGAATACAATCGGGCGTTATTCCGGTCACTTTTCACTAGTGCTGGCAACCGATGGATTCGAAGATCCACAATCCTTCAGTATTTGGCATAGACTGTTCTTTCAGGAGCCTGGAAGTAACAGTTCACCACTAGAACACGCCAGTGGAAAGCATGATTTGATCAAGCTGTTGACCGAACTCGGTCAGCTAGTAGAATCCACTCTTGTTGTGGATCGAAAAACCGGGCTCAGCTTCGATCAGAGCCTTCGAAAGGTTTAAGTTATGACAGTACGGGCAGCGCATTCGTCGCATCATTTTCTCCCTACCAGCTTACGGGCGGCGATTATTGCCAGTAGCTTCTGGGTGCTAAGCCTTCCCCTGTCTGTAGTCAGCGGATCCATTGCCGCTTTCGTGGGCTGTCTTTTCGCTTGCTATCTGGTTGATCTCCGTCTGCATCATCCGCCATGGAACACCTTCCGAACCAGTTCCATTCTGGGTGCAGGATTATTGCTATGGCTGGTGGGAATCTTCACCGCACAACTATTAGTGAGTTCACAGTCGGTCGCGAACCTGATTTCACCCATGGGTGCATTCAATAGCAGCGAATTCATAAAGTGGTTTGTAATCAGTGCCAGTATCACAATTGGATTGCGAAGTCTGGCTCACCGGACCAGTTACGGCGCTGTTCTGGAAATCTTGTTTGTGGCATCGGCATTTGTCATAACTTTAGCGGCACATCGTAATGGCATGATACATCGGCCGTTCTTTATTGGAGATTTTGCCCTGGTTCGAGGCATCGATCCTTCTGCAATTTTGATGGCGTTCGGATGCGTTGCAGTATTGTCATTATCAGCCCTCTTGATGATGGAGAATAATCAGAGAAGGCTTCCCTATCATTTCGCCGTATTAGGACTATTATGTTTTTCACTGTTAGTCTATGTGCGCTTGTTCGGGCTACCAACACCACAACTCACCGATGATCTTGGATTAACCGGACAGCAAGACTCCGGTAATGGTTCATCGCGGGAAAACCCGTTTCGCGATGGTGAGAACGACGCTAATGACAAAGAAGCACCTGTGGCAGTAGTCGTATTTCGGGATGACTATGAACCGATTAATGGGTCCTATTATTTTCGTGAATCGGCTTATTCTCAGTTTAATGGATCGATGCTGGATTTTACGACACGGCAGGACATGGATCAGGACTTGATCGAATTTTTCACTAATGGCCGCGCGGACACGGAACAATTGCCACTGAGTGAAGATCAGCGAACACCCGTACGCTCCACGATTGGGACGTTGGTATCCCATCGCTCACCATTCGGTCTCGAGAGCCCTATCGCGTATGAAAATGTGCCTAACCCTAATAATCTGCGATTCAAGCGCACCTATAACAGTTATTCACTCGCCCCGGAGTACGATTTTGAATTTTTGCTTGGGAGAGAGACCGGTAGAGAAGACTGGTCGGACGAAATCCTTCAAGAGTACCTGACATTGCCCGATGATCCGCGCTATCAGGAGTTGGCTGAAAGCCTGATTTCTAATCTACGCCCCGAATTCTCCGAAGACCCCTTCGCCAAATCCTGGGCAATTAAGACCTACCTTGATGAGAACGGAATTTATAGCCTGAAGAACGAACACGCCTATGAGCCGGATCCGGCGGCTTCTTTTCTGTTCGGTGATTTGACTGGTTACTGTATGCACTTCTCATTTGCCGCCACCTATATGTACCGAAGCATCGGTATTCCTGCACGAGTCGGCATAGGTTACTCGGTACCAGCCAGCAATAGGTCGGGTGGTTCTTCCCTGCTAATTCAGGCAGTGCACGGTCATGCCTGGCCTGAAATCTATTTTCGCGATATCGGCTGGG
>DMJN01000199.1 GCA_003451715.1 Gammaproteobacteria bacterium
GTGCGATCGAACACGTAGACAAATCCGTTTTTGTTTGCCTGCATTACGGCTTTGATGGTGCGACCATTCACTGTTATGTCACCAAGGATAGGTGGACTGGAATTGTCGTACTCCCAAAGATCATGATGGATCATCTGGAAATGCCAGACTCTTTCACCGGTTTCAGCATCCAATGCCAACAGACTGTTGGCGAACAAGTTATCACCGGGCCGATGACCGCCGTAATAGGCAGAAGTTGGAGAGCCTAAAGGAACATAAACAATGCCCAGTTCATTGTCGGCAGATAAACAACACCAGGATCCTATGTCGCCGGACCATTCGGCAGATCCCTCTCCCCAGGTATCGTAACCAGTCTCTCCGGGTCGCGGTACTACATTGAATTCCCAGCTGAGTTCGCCGGTTCTAACATCGAAGCCGCGAATATTTTCCGGTGCAGCCTCTTTTCGGTTGCCACCGTCTCCGGCACCATTTAGAAAACCGCCAATAACAGCGGTATTACCAATCACCAAAGGAGAAGTGGTGAGCGTAAAGTTGTTTGCATTCTCAGCGCTGTAGGCAAGACTAACTCTTCCGGGTTCCTCGCGACTAAAATCAGGGAAGGTTTCACCGGTTTGTGGGTTTAATGCGTAGAGATAACTACCTCGCACCGACATGAGTCGTTGATCGATTCCCTGTTCCCAGTGGGCAATGCCACGGGAACTGATACCAGCCGCTTCCAGCATAGTTTGTTGGTAGGGTGCTTGGGTCCAGAGTGTTTCGCCTGTGGCCGGATCGAATGCTTCTACTAGTCCGAAAACATTCTGTGCGTATAGAACCCCATCTATAAATAGCGGAGTCGATCGAAGGTTTTTAATCCCACCTAATCCATCGTAATCATCCCGTAGCCAGGCGGCGGTAGCATCTTTGCGCCACTCTATACGGAGTTGGTCCACATTATTTGCATTAATCTGATCCAGTGGAGAGTAGCGATTGAAATTATTGTCGCCGCCAAAGTAACGCCAGGAACCATCTTCGATGGTCTGTGCTTCTGCGATACCGGCGATTAGACCAATCGAAACCAGGAGGATGCTTAGTTTTCTGATGAATTGAGTTCTTCTCTCTAGCATGGCTGCGACCTCTGTGCGTAAGCTCGGCAACAAGCTTGGAAATAGGGGATACTCGTGAAAGGGATCAACGTGTTGCAGCGAGACTAGTCGTCAGACGAATAGATTGCCCAAATCTTTTCATATCCATCCGTATCCCAGACTCCTGCCCATTCCTTAGGCATTGTTATCGCCTCGCCTGCGTGCACAGTCATCACACTACCGTCGCTGGAAGTCAGGGTGATACCCCCGCTCAGGAAATACATGAACTCATTGACACCGTAAGGCTGACTGATGTCGATGTGAGTTTTGCCTGAGCGATACATGCCACTGTGAAATTTCCCATCGCTACTCGCCATCGTAGTGACACTTTCAGTCTTATGGCCATCAGGATGTGTAGTCGCTGTCATATCAGCGCGCTTGAATATCATGCCTGCCGCATCATCTTTACTGATCTTGGCTGGTAGCACTGTTTTCGAATCCTGGCCAACTGCCACCACAGAGAAAAGAAGCCCAGCACAAAGAAATGCAATCGTCAGCCTGAATTTGGAATACATGGCAAGTTCCTCATGAAGTAGAAGGAGATATCAGAATTCTTCAGAATATTCCTCATTGTAATTTTTATGCTAAGAATTAACCTGATTAGACCGCGTTTTCCCAGTGATTGCCATTGACCTATGTCCCTGATTCGCCCCGGAAAACGTGGTCTGTTTTCTATGGTGCTACTAAGGTCCGCACAGTTGGCTCAAATTTTCCGTATCCCACCCCCCATACTGTCCTCGCTCAAATTGTTCTCGACGTCGAGCCTGGGCGAGTATGGATTCGGGAATTGCATCTCCGACTACGATTCCCTGTGGCTCTGCCCTGGTGAAGAAATAGCGGGCGTTCATCATTTCATCCACCGACCGGGCTCCCCAACGAACTTCGGCCGTAGGATCGGGATTCGCTGGGTTGTCTGCGGAGTTGTCAAACCACCAGGTCACATGATATTTCGAGCCGGCTGGCAGGAATCTCGGTTCCTGGTACTCGTAGTGGAATTGCCAATTAAAGTCGTAGTTGGGTACCCAGAGCAGGGTTTCCCGCTCGTCTACACCTGGGAGTTGCAGTTCAACCTTGACGGCTTTTCCACGATAGTGAGAATGAGGGGCAATCGCAAGCAGGAGAATGTCTTCCTCGATCGTGTGCTCGTGAGTCGTCATGTAGTTGGGATCACCTGGTGGAATCACAATGTCCCTGTTCATTGGAATCGTGTTTTGAACTACGTAATCGATTACGTCACCCGGTTCATAGAAGAGGAAACCACCAACGGTGTTATCTTCCACAGCTGTGCCAGGACCTGATTGCTTGGCATAGTGCATCCCGATGGTGACGAATGGATCCGCGGGAAGAAGGAAGCCCCATCCTTCTGGATAGACTTGAGGGCGTCGACCAGGAACGGCTACTCCCAGGTAGTTGGAAACTACATGGTGCATTGTGCTACCGGTTAGGATCTCAGTTGCCTGAATCCATTGATGCTTGCTCAGATCACCTTCGGTACGCTGCATGAGTATCGTAGGTTGCCAATCTGTTACTTCTTCGCATACTTCCACCGGCTCGCGAAAGGCGACTCTCGCATCGGGCACACCCATCCACCACATGGATCCGTCCGGTGCCTGTACAGGCTCATTCGGCGGCGCGCTCAGCGCGAGCTCGTCAGCATCGAGTTGCTCGGCAGGATCTCCCTGAAGCGCACCTGCCTCAATCCAGTCGATCAGAAGCTGCTTGTCCTCATCAGAGATATAACGCTCGTTCTTGAAGGTTCCCTGGTGCTGTCGATGCGCGCCCCAAGGAGGCATGGATCCGTCTTTCAGTCGCAGGGATATCACCGGTGCCCAAATTTTTGCATCTTCGTAAGAGAGGATCGAAAAAGGCGCTGTTATCCCTCCCAGATTTGGAACATCGGACCGGTGGCATTCGGCGCAGTTACGACTGAATGCGTCCTGAGCTTCCCCGTAGAAGGTTGGCGCTTCAGTCGACTGCGCTAAGGCTCCTGCCGAAGCACTGAGCAGTGCTGCCAACGGGAAGAATATTTTGGTTATCAAACAAAGGTTTTTGTATTGGTAGTTCATGATGCTCCCCTTCTAGTTTGTTGATCTTCTTATCCGATTATTGTTGCATCATTCATATCTGTTTCTCGACTCAAATGGGTTTACCTGCTGCCTAATCTTACACTAACCCTGCTTAGTGTAAACGAGCGCTTTTCAGGCCCCTAGATCCAGGTGATTCAGGGTATGGATATTGGAAGTCTCGGGTCTAGATCCTTATTGTATTCTGAGACTTCAATCAGCTTTGGATAATTGAATTTCAGCTCTGCAAAGGTTAGTTTTCGACCAAGAACGGGCACTTGGAATTTGCTTTGACACATCCTTATTTACGTAGATTGTAATGTTCTGAAGGCATCCGGCTTGATGCTCAATACACGCTCAATTCTCACTGCGACGTTGACCGAATGGTCGTTGACCAAGCGCCCGTTGCATGACCTCGTATTGCACCGCCATGATCCGCCCGATTGACTGAATCCAATAGTCTGCATTGTGCTCTCCCGGCATCTGCATGTAGTCGAAAGGGATATCTCTGTTAATCAAAATACCTGCTAATTCTCTGGCCCCAGCGATGAGCCGATCTTCCGTGCCACAATCCAAATAGATGTGGGGAAGTTGATCGGCCGATAGTTTGTCAATCAGAGTAAAAGGATCGTAGGCGTCGGCATCCTCGGCAGTGACGAACTCTTGACCTAGTGGCGAGCGTTCGACCTGGCTACTGAAACCGTCAATTCCAATGAGCGGATTCACACGCTGGCGTCGGGCTTCTCTTGCAGCTCGTTCAGCCTGTGTTAGATCAGGGAGCTCTCTCGGTGGAGCTTCTCCGCGCATAACGCGGGCGATCTGACGCGCGTGTTCCAGGGCGCCGCTAGTACTTCCAATGGAGATGAACAGCTCGGGATTACGCAGCCCCAGCGTGATCGAACCGTATCCTCCCATAGACAGGCCAGCGATGGCTCTGCCCTCACGTCGAGGGATAGTCCGATAGTTCCAGTCCACGTGATTAACCACGTCGCTGACGATATGGTCTTCCCAATTGTTTTTTTGTCCACCTTCGTTTGCTGCCCAATTGACATACCAGGAGTTACCCCCGTCGGGCATCACCACAATGAGGTCGTCGTAAAGGCCGGCATAGTACGGAGTACCGTTTCGGAGCCCCCAAGCCGTGTAGTTCTGCGTCAATCCGTGTAGTAAATAAAGCACAGGATAGCGTTCAGATGAGGTTTCATAGTCACGCGGGAGAACAATGTTGTACTTCATAGTTCGCTCTACGGCGGGACTAAGGAATTCGACAGTTCGAAGCTCCAGGTGTTGGGCTGATGCGGGAATCGCAACAAACGTGAAGAGAATAGCTACTGCTGTTGTATAAGCGCTTGCTCGAAAATTCATTGTTGAACTCCTTGTTCTAAGTTTTGGATATGAGAGTATGTTTGTTGTTTGGTCAAATTGATTTGATTAGTCGATTGCTTTCTGGTCTAGCCTCAGCAATTCGGGCCAATTCGTTGGGCTCAAGTATCCGCTTTCTGCCAGGGGCGGTCGTTCAGTGTCAAAGCAACGCGAGTAATTTGAGTCTATTGTCCTTATGGATTTGTTCGATCCGAATGATTTGATGTCTTTTTGTCAGTATCTGATTTTAGTTCTTGGTAAAAATCTTCTTTGCAGGAGGGACAAATCCCATGAGAAAAAGTGGTATTGGGCCGTTTGCTGATGTAGCTCTCGATCTGCTCCCAATAGCCTTTATCATCACGAATATTTTTACAACTCGCACAAATCGGCAGTAATCCTCCTAAAGTATCAATTTCGACGAGAGCTTGCTCAAGGTCTCTATTTCTCGTTATCAACTCTTCAGTTCTTTCTTGTACTTCACCTTCCAGCTCGCTCTGGTATGCCAGCATATCTTGTTCCCTGAGGTATCGGTGCCTGACTATTGTGAAGAAAACTAGCATCATAAGGGAAATCGTGGCACTTACCAGCCAGATGATTACAGTGCGAGTTCTGTAATAGGGTGCCAAGACTTCGTCAGAATCGATCTCTGTAGTCAGTCCAATGCCAAGCTCATCACTCCATAACCAAACACCGAATACCTCAACACCCCGGTAGTCTCGATAGCCTTCGACGTTGCTACCTGCATTTCCCGAAGTAGCACTTGCAGCCATAACGGTAAGCGGAAGCTCGTCTTGAGCTAATGGAGATTGATAATTTTCAATCAGGTTTCCGCCGGGATCTGCTATTCTAATCGCCAAAATTCCACGCCCGCCTGGGGTGATTCTACCGATAGATTCAAGCTGGTCGTCAAAGCGACTTTCAGTGATTAATAGCCCTGTGCGATCGAATGCGTATGTTTCCCCTGACTCACCAATCCTGCCCAGCTGAGTTATCCGAGTGAAATCCTCTCCTGGATCTAAACGCACTGCCAGGGCAGCAATAATTACATCTTCAGTGTCTCGTATGGGGGATATAGCAAACATCGTTGCTTCGCCATCAATATTACGAACCCTATTGTTATCTATTTCCACATCGGTTCGAATTGGTGGCACTATTAGGGAGCGACCTTCGAATACTTCACCGAACAAGTCCGGTCTCTGAATCGCGATAATGTTTCTACTACCCATGTTCTCTTCACGCATCGAAGCAATACTGATTGCATCTGGGGATATTACAAAGATACCTTGAATCAAGTTTCTCTCAAATTGAAATTGATACAGCGATCGAATCGTTCCAAGTGCTGAATTCGCTAGATCAAGCGCTTGATTGCCACGTGAATCCAGCAATTCTATAGTTGACTGAACCAGTTGTGGATTTTGTGCCGCCTCAGAGACATACGTGATCAACTGGTCTTGCCACAACTCAAGAGCTGCTTCCGTTGTATACAGGACAGTTTCGAGTGCCTCGCCATTAGATTGCCGAGTTTGGCTCTCTATACGATTGAGCGCATAGGCGACGAGGCTCAGCACGATAATGACAAATCCAACGACTAAGCTCAAAAAAAGCAAATTCGATGAGAGTAGTCGAGTTTTAGCGGGAAGCCGATGTGTTGAAAGAGTGGAGTTCATGAGCGGGGTTCTTGCTCTTACTGCTGGCGATACAGCATTCGACCCGTCATTTGAACAAAGAACCTGGCAAAAGTATTGATATAGCTCATAAGTCGCCATTTTTTGGGGGTGAATTTGAGCTGTTTCCAAGGAAACGCCACCATCCGCTTGGGGTTGAATGCGGCCACTTTGAGGATTCTTCAGAATAGGTCAATATTACGAGTGTTTGAGCTCTGAAACTATCTGCGAGAGTACGGGCCCAATTTCACCGTGAATCACCATATCGGCAATACCGTCCATCTCTGTTGGCTCGCGATTCAAGATCACCAACTTTGCCCCATGCTGTTTTGCCTGTAAGGGAAAACTCGCAGCCGGATAGACAACCAATGATGAGACAATGGCAATAAACAGATCGCAATCAAGTGTCGCTTGTTGGGCTAACAACATTTCACGCTCGGGCATGGGCTGCCCAAAAGAAATAGTCGCCGTCTTAATCATGCCGCCACAGTGCTCACAGTCAGGAACCTCACCCTTGTTCTGAAATGCCACTTTCAAGGGAGCGAACTCATACGCATGACCACAAGCCAGGCACTTGGCATAAGTCGCATTGCCGTGTAGCTCTATAACCTTGTCATCCGGCACGCCAGAATTTTGATGCAGGTTATCCACATTCTGGGTAATCACATGACTGACTTTTCCATTATCGACCAACTTCGCTACTGCGATATGCCCGTTATTTGGCAGGGCCTTGGCCATGCCATCCATGCCTTCAAATTTCCTGCGCCAGCTCTCTTCTCGCATTTTAGGATCGGCAACAAAATCCTGGAACTGAATCGGTTTCATTTTGGACCAAACACCACCTGGCGAACGAAAATCCGGTATGCCGCTTTCAGTGGAAATGCCGGCCCCGGTGAAAACTACCACCCGGGAAGATTGAACAATTAGCTCGGCGAGGTTGGTATTTGAGGAGATAGTCAAAGAGGGAGCCTTATCGTCGCAGTGTATAGGGGTAGTTACCTATGTTAAAAGTAGACACTCGGTGTTTACATTAACATTAAATTGAGCGGCGAGTGTAAGCTCGTCCGCTGCAAGGATTTGTTCTGCCTCACGGTCTCGCTAGCAAAACTGTGCGGTCTCCACAGCTCTTGTCTTGAAGAGTCATCTCAATATTGCCGAGGCCACGGGAACGAAGGATATGTTCGTATTCCTGAGGTTCCAGGCTCGAATGATAAACATCTTCACCCTCGACAACTCCGAGG
This sequence comes from Gammaproteobacteria bacterium, assembly GCA_003451715.1. Taxonomy (GTDB): domain Bacteria; phylum Pseudomonadota; class Gammaproteobacteria; order Pseudomonadales; family Pseudohongiellaceae; genus UBA9145. Next base: position 7,455 of record DMJN01000199.1, read on the forward strand.
ACTTCTCCGGATTCATGACCAACCGTCAGCAGAAGCGCGCCCCGAGAATCGAGGTGTGTCAGGAAACGTTGAAGAACCTGGCGCTGCTCATCCGGACTAAGATGGAAGAAACTATCCCAGGCAATTATTGCGGCGAACCGCTCGCCCAAGCTCAGCTCCCGCATATCCATAACGATCCACGATTGATCTGGGAATCTAGTCTTACAGATTTCAATCATCTTTGGCGATGAGTCTACTCCGGTTAAAGAGAAACCCCTCTTTAAGACGTACCTGGATATTGGCTCTCCTGCTCCGCACCCGACATCAAGTACCGAACTCCCAGGAGCCATGGAGTTGAGAAGTTTGTCGAGCCAGGGTTTCTCAATTAACGAACGCGGTCGTCGTTCGTCCCAACCGTGCGCGTTTCGTTCGTACACGGCTGTGGTTTCCCGGTGAATATCGCTAAATTGAGACATGGTAGTCAGAACTGGAGTGAGGCATAACATGTACAACAACCATTTTGCTTGTTAACACACTATTTATCCGGATGGTTCTACCAGAAAGATGTGGACGTTTTCGATACCGGGGCTGGTCCATTCTGGATATTTATCGACAAAGGCTTGGAGGACCGGCGCCCTGATACTTTCGTTGTCGACGTGGCTAAGGGTCTGATCAAACAAACGATCCCCGATCTTCAAGCGCACGCGTGGATCTCTCAAAACATTCTGGTTCCAGCTTCTCATGTCTGGAAAGTTACCGCCCCCGTAATAGGCAGAGAAAAGGTAAAAGTCGCCGGCGTATTCGGCGCAGTATACGGTGACTGAGTGTGGAATCCCGTACCGCGTATTGGTCTGAACGAATATTTCCCCGAACTGGTTGGTAAAACTCCAATCCGAGACGGGTTCGGTAACCAGTTCTCCGGTGACCCATAATCCAGGACGCAAGTCGCTGGGCTCGAAACCGAATATCCTGAGTGATGCGAGCGTGACTACCAACACCACCAGGATTCCCATTGCTGCTATCTTTAAATATTTCTTCATGGCATTGTCCTGATCCCGAATCAGAAAATGTAAATTAGGGGTTTTCGAATAAAAATAGATCTGTCCCCTTTTTTCACAAGTATCCGCTTTTGGCCAAGTGGTCTGGCCCCGGTTTTACGGACCACCTCAATATGCACAATAATGTGCTTGGAGCTGGGTTATGGCAAGAAGAAAAAGGTACAGTACCGAGTTCAAATAACAAGCATTGCGAAGGGCAGCGCAGTAAGCAGTCTTCGAATCCTTATTATTGTTCTACACCTCATAGCAGGGGGGTGATGTCCAGTCAAGGCTTTCCAAATATTATGAAACCTCGCAATCAGCTGCCTTTGTGGACCTGTAAGAAATACGAAAAACAGTGAAATGATGGGTCTCTATCCCACAAAATAGGCCGACTGGATTGCTCCAGCCGGCCTTCCCGCAGGGACGGGTCTTGCAATTCCAAGGTAAGGCTTAGTCGTTGCCGGCAACCGAACGTTCTTGTTTTGCTTTGCGCTCAGCCACGAGGCGATCATAACCTTCGTCATCGAGGTGAGTCACCGCGATCCAGGCATGGGACATCTCGTCACCGGTGCGGCTGCCATCGTAAACCCACTGATCGGGGTCGGGGTTGTTGGGGTTATCTGCAGTGTTGTCGTACCACTGCTTGATTACCAGTACGGCACCAGTCGGCAGCAGGGGAGCTGCTTCCGGGTTGTAGATGTGGCTGTGGTGCCAGGTGGCGCTCCAATTGGAGATCTGGCTGATCTGTTCGGTGCGACCCGTTTCCGGATAGAACACTTCCAGTGACGCGGCGTTCATGCGCAGGTGGCCGTGGGGCTGGAAGCTGTCGATACGAACGGGGTGATCGAAAGAGTGGAAGCCCTGGGTCATGCCATGACTGTGAGGAGGAATGATCAGGTGGCCATTCTCATAACCATCGCGCATGCCATACAGGCTCAGGTTCTGACGATAGGGTTGCTCAACTTCTTCGTAGTCATCCTCGTGGAACCAGATGCCCAGTTCGACAACGTTGTTCAGTACGGCCTCGCCTTGGGCTGTAGCGCCCACACCACCGGGGTACATGTGGATATCCCAGAAGACGCGCGAATCGGCTGGTATCTGACGACACACGCCTTCCGGCATTAGCTCGCCCCATTTGCCCATCGCATATTCGGTCAGTTGGCTGAAGCGGTCATAGTCGCCGGTGTCGGCATTAAGTACTTGAACGGAAGGGTTGGCGTGGTGCACGACTGCGCGGGCATCGCCGCGCGGCTTCACCTGCATGGCCTTGATGCACTTACCTTCGGTGATACCCGTAGGTACGTAGTGCTTGTGCCACATGTCATTGCCGCCGGCCGGAATATCCACTGGCGTGGACGCGATGATCAGGCTCGGCTCACCGAACAGGGGCTCGAAATTCCAGGCATCGGTATCGAGCAGTTCTGGTGCTGGGGGCACGATGTCTGCCGGTCCCAGGGGCGAACCCTGATTGACCCAGGCAACGATCGTATCGATTTCTTCTTGCTCCATGCGCCAGTCTCCTTCCAGATCCTGGATACCGATATGCTGGTCGTAGGCGTAGGGAGGCATCTCCCGATTAGCGACTCGTAACTGGATCAGTGGTGCCCAGGGACGGATCTGGTCATAGGTTTCGAACTGCATCGGACCGATACCACCTTCTCGATGGCAGGTCACGCAGTTCTCATTCATGATACTTGCAACGTGGGTGTTGTAAGTAATTTGGTCATCCTGGGCCTGTGCGCTGGAGAATCCTAGCGTCAGCAAAGCCACAGATGCTCCTGCGAGCAATCTTCGCATCGTTCTCATTCTTCTCATCCTCATAGCAGGTTTAAGTACAAAGTTTCAGGGAATAACTAGTACTGCGGCTGAGTCTACTTCGTTTCCGGGTAGGGAAAAAGTAAAAATCGCAGAAATATTGATCTGTCAATCACATAAAAAAACGGCCGATCTGGATGCCCGACCGGCCGTTTTTCGGGATTCGCAAACTACCTTACCGTGACCCGCTGGTAGATGTTCGACCAGCAGCACTGGTCGCCATTGGAGCTGTCCGGGGCATCGTGGACATCGACCTTGGTGGAGATGATGTAGTCACCCGGTGCGGAGAATTTTGCATAGACCTGTCCGGTACCGGAAGGACCGGTAATCTCCAGGCTGCTCACCGAAGGAGTGCGGAAAAATCTGGAACGGGGGTCGTCTTCTGCATAGGGATTTTCAGGTATTGCCGTGTCCTCATGGCGCATGAACTCGACTTTACCCGGGCCCTGGTATTTAGAGAACTCGACACCCAATGCAATCGGTTCACCGAAGCGTGGATCATCAGGGTCACGCACGGCGGGGTCGCTTACATTGACAGACAGCAACACCTGCTCGCCGGCACTCACAGCGCCGCCGGGGTAATCACCGATCTGCGCGTACAGCCCGGCAGCCTGACTGCCATTGTCTCCGATTCCCACCAGGGGCTGTAAGGCACCCTGTGGGCGCGGCAGAATGAAGTCCAGCTCGTAGGCGGCTGAGCCACGTCGTCCTGGAACCTTCAGCGTTTCCGCATCGCCGGTTTTAATATGCCACCAAACGTCATTACCTTCTTCGGCGGGGGGAACTGTTACGGCGAAGGCACCGGTAGTTCGACCGGGAGGAAAATGTGTGGGTTGCATGCCCTGGTATTTCCCGGGTTCGATGTAGTTATTTTCACCCAGAGGGATTTCAACCGGGTCATCATTTCGGTTGATGATGCCGAATGAAAAACTGGTGGTGCCGTCTGCATTCGCAATCCAGCCTTCCAGTACCGGGATGACGGGAAGTCCTTCTGGTGGAGCCAGACTCAGGAAGCGGGCAGTTTCAGTCGACTGCGCCTGCACTCCAAAGGCCAGCGTGGACAGTAGTCCGAACAGTATGGCAGAGAGAATTTTGTTTTTGATTTGCATTGCGTGTATCTCCGATTATAAGCAGGGTTTAAATAAGCGTTTTTCCAATAGGCAAAGCTGTCCTGTCCTGTATCTGAAGAGGATAAATTTTATAAGCAGTTGAATCTTCTCAAACAACGACGCTAGGATAAACGCCATTTTCGCCCGCGTCCAGTTGTGAAGTGTGCAAAATGGTGACTATATGTCATTGTTGGGTTACAAGATGTTACAAGGATATTCGACAACAGCCCTACTACGATCCGACTGCGTGCCGCTTCAACAGAGGTTTTTTAAATGACCAATGAGTCCAGTTACATCAGTGCCCAGGCAAGACTGCACCACGCCTACCTGCTTGGATTGCAACTAATGGTCGCCAGCAATCGCAGCGCGGCCGAGGTGGGTGACTGGATGTTCAGCCTGTTCCGCCGCCAGCATCTGGAGAAGTTTCTTGCCAGTTTT
>DMJN01000222.1 GCA_003451715.1 Gammaproteobacteria bacterium
CCCGCTGAAAGCCACCGCAAAGCTTGCAAACAGGGATTTACAGGACAAAGGCCATAAGCGTCGTGCTGGATGGAATGAGCACATACTGGACTCCGTCCAACATATGGGCGGCTGCGGCATGGGGCAGTTCAGGAAATGTCAGACCTCGAGGAGAAGCTTTCAGTCGTAGAAAAGACGGTGAATTGCAGGCCCCGAAAAGTTTAACTGGTCCCATATAAAAGGCACTGTAGCGGGATCGCTGCAGTGCCTTTTTCTATGCAATCGGTCTTGCTTAGCGCGTTACGGTCACATTCACGTTCTGGTAGGTAAACATCGAGCCGTCGCTAGCTATCCCACGCAAGACGTACTCGCCGGGCTCATCAAAAACCACTTCAGCCACCCAGCGATTATCTGCCGGGGGTACCGGCAAGTTCCAGGGAGGTGACCACGGTGAATTCGAGTACACGCGAGTGTCCATATAGGTCTTCATTTGAATTGGATCAAAACTCGCGCTCTCGGCAGGACCTCTATAAACAATCCAGGAGAAACGCAATCCCGGAACACTGGAAGCCACCACCGAAGAAGGTGGCCTGTAAAGGGCATCGAGCGTGGTTGGAAGCCCCCGGTTTCGCGGCTCCGGAAGGTTATCCGGGTCATTGGCCCGAACCGCGAGGCTCAGGGGTTGCCCGGCTCTCACCGTACGAAAATTCTCACCCTCAACGCGCAGTTCCGGTGGAATATTGGTACGCAATCGGTCATCGAGACTGCCGTAGGCGCCGCCGACTTCCGTTGAAATCACCTGGGGATTAATTCGGTAGTCAGGCAGAAGGGAGCCAAAAGTGCGGATAGTCTGGCCACGGGTGGTCAGGGTCCAGACCACCTCTTTTTCGCCAAAATCTGCAGGTACGTCAATGGTAAACAGAAACGGGTTCCGTCGGGGGTAAAAATGGGTGGGCTGGCCCTGATCGGCTTCGGCAAAGTCGAATGCATTAATTTCCAGATCGTCCAGCGCGCCCGCTTCGACGATATTGAAATAATTTTCCGGACCAATAGGGACATCGTAGTGCTGCTCCCAGTTGCTATTCATATAACCGAAGAACAGCTTGTATGATCCATCTTCGTTGGGCCAAAAGCCTTCGTATGCTGGCGAGGTAACCTGATCTTTCAGATGCATCCAGGGGATCTGGGCGGTAGCAAATTGAGAGAACAGAAGAACCGTCATAGAGACCAGGAGTATTAACTGGCCTCTCAAATTAAAGAGCTTGACGCGATTGCTATTCATTATTGATCTCCTTGCGCCAAATTCTGGCCGGTAATCTCAGGAGCCCAACACAGCGGACAACCGACATCGTACTCGTTCTTGTCTTTCATGTTTGCCCGCCTAATAGCCATCTCGGCCTGAAACTGTTCTTCGGTTAACCTCACGGAATAACCAAGATCGATAAACATATTAGTAACAGAGCGGCGACCGCCACCAGACCAGTTACGCGAATCGGCTAAATTGGGATTGGCCTTTGTCGTATCCATAAAGCCGACTGCGTGTAAAATGGTTCCCTTGGGCAGCAGCGGCGCAGCATCATCCTCAAATACATATTGCTTCACCCAGTTGTGATCATAACCCACGCAAGTCAGCGTAAACTGGTTATGCCCCCAGATCGCTTCCAGACACATTCTCACACCAGGCGCGTGAAGATGGGGCTCGAAGGCTATAATCTTGGTATGGTCCTGTAACACCACGTAGTTATGGACTTCCTGATTGGCCCTGTTCGCTGCCACATCGATATCGATGCCATTCCCGGTGAGTGGTCCACGGCGGCTATATTCCGGTTCATAGCCCACGGGAAAGAAGCTGAAACCGAACTCCAGATGACCGGTGGTTTCCCGACCATTGGAATGCATATGGGTGCCGAACAAACGCAGAGCCGAATTTGCTGCCAGCAGGCGCCCCGCTTTTTCAGGAAAAATATCCGCGTTGCGCCCTACTTCGTGGATTGGCCAGCGGCCGCTAGTTGGGTCTTGGGTATAAACGCCATTTTCATCAATGACACCACTGGAGTAGTTCAAATGGTGAAAGATGTAACGACCACCTACGGTGGCGATATCTCCATCGGCTGGTATATCATTTATTTCCCGAATTTGGATGGATTTGACATAGCGGTCTTCTGTCAGGCCCGTTGGCACCAGCCCTAGATCACCCCACCAGTCGGGGCCAATGGCGGGTGTGGTAAAATCCGGGCCCCTCAAGACCAGGTCAGGCTCTCCAAGTTTCCACACGTCACTGATGTCGAATTCCAGTGGCTCAGGTGAATCTGCCGGGTTGCCCCGGGGTGTACCGTTGTCAATCCAGGCCTGAATAACCGCCAGTTCTTCGTCAGAGAGGGAATAATCATCTTTAAAGCGGCTAATGCCAATGTCCTTCTCCGCATAAAAGGGTGGCATGGCACCCATTCGGTCACGGATAGCTGTACGGTCTTTGATCACTGATGCCCAAGGTTGTACCTGGTCATAGCTAACCAGGGGCATGGGCGCACCACCATAAGGATTGTGGCAATTCTGGCAGCTTCTTTGCAAAATCGGCTCTATGTCCTTGGTAAAAGTCAGACTATCAGGGTCGATGCCGAATTCTGTCGCATCATAATAATGCGGTTGATGGTTAGCGATGCTGGCGTCATGGGCCTGTGCACTGGCAATAACTGGAAATGCCAGGACAGCAAACGCTGACACAGTGAGAAAGTGTTTGACGGTCATCTCGTACTCCTCTTCATATCGTTCTCAAATCCTTGAGAAAAGTGAGTTCACGGCGTTATTGGCCCAAGTTTCACAATGAAATCCCCCCCCCCAATGCATCCTCTTGATTCGAATCCGCGTGAAATGGACCTTCTGCATTCAAAACGGAAAAATATCGTCTACTTTCCCGTCCCATAAAAAGTCACGCAGTAACCTCCGAATATACCCCTTCCGGACGGTAAGACTAAGGAATATCCGTTACAACAATTGACGTACATCAAGCCTTGCTAATATAGGGAATCAGGTTTTCCCCCTCGATTGACCATTAACGGGCAAACGGGCAGTAAAACGTGGTCTATCCCCCGTTTATTCTACCCGCTGAAATCCCCTGCAGAACTCCCAAACAGGAGGATTACAGGGCAAAGGCCATAAGTGTCGTACCGGATGGAATGAGCACATACTGGACTCCGTCCAACATATAGGTGATGGCGGCGGCGCCCCAGATACGAGAGCCGGTTTGATAGTGCCACAGGTTTTCACCGCTTGCGGCGTCGAAGGCCATGAAATTCCCCTCGTGGTCGCCGGCGAAAACCAGCCCCGAAGCGGTGCTCATTACCCCACCAAAGCTCGGCGAAGGGTAGGTGAATTCCCACTCCAGCTCACCGCTGTGAACGTCCAGTGCCCGCAAGGCTCCGTAGCCCTGCTCACTGTCGATAAACACCGTGCCGCCAAAATTGGCCTGGCCGCGAGTGTTGGCAGGTTCTTCCGGCACATAGATGGCGCAGGTTTCCCGGGCCGTCAGAATAAACAGATCCAGCCCCGGGAAAAATGTCGGTGGGTAAAAATTAGTCGAACCCCAGGGATCGGGCAGGCATCCCAGGCTGCCGTCGTTCACCACTATGGGACGACCATCGGCGCCGATTTCCCGAGCCCAGGTGGTCGCCGTGAACGGTTCGCCCAGCAAAAATTCACCGGTCACGCGATCGAGTACGTAGAAGAAGCCGTTACGATTGCCTACCATAACAACCCTTCTTGGCTGACCTTGCCATTCGATATTTGCCAGCACCGGCATGTGGTTCGAGTCCCAGTCATTGACGTCATGGGGTGTGAATTGATAGTGCCAGCGCATTTCGCCAGTATTGGCATCCAAGGCCACGATGGAATCCGTATACAGGTTATCACCGGGGCGATTCTCGTCGTAATAGTCCGGATTCGGGTTGCCGATGCCCCAGTAGATAAGATTGAGGTCTGCATCATAGCTGCCATTCATCCACGTGCCTCCTCCACCGCCTGCCAGGATTGCTGGGTCGTCAGGCCAGGTCTCACTGCCGGTTTCCCCAGGACCGGGAATGGTGTTGAAGCGCCAGATTCTTTCACCCAACACCGGATCGAAGGCATCGATGAATCCGCGGGTCTGATACTCACCGCCGGAGATACCGACGATGACTTTATTGTCAAGCACCAGCGGTGCCATGGTCGATGAATAGCCCACCTGATAGTCAGCCAGTTCCCGCTCCCATATCACGTCGCCCGTTCTCCGGTCGAAGGACATCAAGTGAGCATCCAGTGTCACCATGAACAATTGATTCCCCAGCATACCGAAACCCCGGTTCACCGGTGCGCTGGCACCGTAAGTGAGATCGTCGGGGAGATTGCGCCGGTACTGCCAGAAGGAGCGGCCACTGCGCGCATCGATGGCCCAGGCATAGTTATTCGATCCGGTGACGTACAACACACCATCGTCCAGCAACGGCGTGGTCTCGAATCCACGACCGCGGGTAGTAGTGCCAGTCTGAAACGTCCAGGCCGGCCGCAACTGATCAACATTATCGGTTGTAATCTGAGTGAGCGGGCTATGGCGCCTGCCGCTATAGTCACCGGAATAGGTTAACCAGCGGCTCGGATCTTCGAAGCCGCGCAAGATGTCTTCGAATGTCGGCCCATCCGCATCCTGCGCTTGAATGAACGTCGGCCAGGAAACCAGACTTACGCTGATGAGTAGTACCCGGATAAGTAATTGCTTCATGTTTTTCCCATTCTTTTTTAAAGCCGGTGTTAGCGAACTGATTGCAGAAAACTTAAGATGTCATTGACGTCAGTCTCGCTCAGTTGGCGTTCTGAAAAAGCTGGCATCAGCGACGGTTCATCACGATTCAATTCACGCAGGGCAGATTTTGAGAATCCGCGTAATACCTGATTACTGTCCATCACCTGGATGGAGAACGCGTCCTCACTCTTGATCGCACCTCGCACGCGCTCATTAGCATCGGTCAGCAACGACACTGGCTTATAGCGGCGGGCGATATTGGCGCTGGGATTCCGGATAGAATCAGTCAGTGCTGCTTGTGTTCGACGCGCTGTGATTGCGGTCAGGTCGGGGCCCAGACTTCCGCCACTACCATCCACTCGATGACACAGAGAGCAATTGCCCTGGAACAGTTCCGAACCCCTTGTTGAGTTTCCCACGATCTGCTTCGACGTGCCGGTGACGGCGACACTACGCAGGTAGGACACCAGCATCCAGATTTCTGGATCGGGAAAACCATGGGGGGGCATGATGCTGCCGGGAATACCGCTGCGAATCACCTGAAAGACGGCCTGGTCGGTAGCTTCCACACGAGTCCAGATCAGCGTCAAATCCGGTGCATCGATTATATCTATGCCTTTGGCATCGGCACCGTGGCAGCTCGCACATTGCGCTCTGAAGATTCCCCCACCAGCACGAGCGGCCCGGGGGTCTGCTGCCAATGGATTAACTGTCTGAGAAAAGGCACCGTTCGCGCCGAGCAGGATAATGATCAGCAGAATGAGATGTCGTCGATGTTTCAAATAGCGCGCCCCGTTCACGTTTCTTATTATTCTCTTGGTAGCCAGAGACAGCGCAGAATACCATCAACCCTATTGAGAAGCGACGCGCAGACTTTCCAGCCACAATTCAGCTACAGCCTGTAAATCCTTCTGTCATTGACATTGCCAGCCAATAAGTTGATGCTACGAGCAGCAAAGTGTGGCATCTGTTTTCACAAAACAACAATATCGGAGGGCGTGATGGGTCACAATTCCAAGCAGCCAAAACTCAAAGAAACAATTACTTCAGTATGCGCAGCACTGGCGCTGGGCGTACTGGTTCTCGGCACTCAGACTGACATAATTTCGGCGCAGTCCAGCAATTTCCAGGGCGGCGCGCCCGAAATAAGTCAGACGCCTGACATGCGCAACATTCGCATCCTGTTCCCGGCCGGTGTCCGCTCGTCCTGGCACACCCACACCTGGGGACAATTATTGATGATCGAAGATGGAATTGGTCTGCACCAGATTCGCGGCCGTGCCATCGAGGAATTTCATCCCGGTGAACCCTTCTGGACACCAGCCGACGTTGAACATTGGCATGGTGCCCATCCCGAAGTCGATGCTCACCAACTGACTATCTATGAAGGGGATGTGGTGTGGCTGGATCCGGTAACCGATGAGCAGTATCACGGCGTTCGAATTCGTCCGCAGTCACGCTCAACGCGTTAAGACGATTTGCTGCAATAGAACAAAAGGTGGTTCGAAACTTCGAACCACCTTTTTTCTTGCCACTATCGCAAAACACCGAGCCGCCTGTAAGCCCGCCCTCTATGTTACGCGACCTTCTACCTGACTCCCTTCTGCACCGCAAAGTACTCTGGTGTTTTTCTGGCGTACTTATTGTCGCCGTCGTGTTTCCCACCCTGTTCGAAATCATTTTCGCCACCGCGGACGAGATTTCCTTCAGTGCCGGGACCGGATTATCCACCTGTGGCGATTTCTTCATTGAAGATGAAACAGCAAGGGATTTTTGCACCACTCCCATCGCACTGGTGGTTGGCAATACTGGAACCAACACACAGGAAATAGTTGATATTCGCGTATCTCCTCTGCCTGACTACGTCGGCCTGAGCAGTTCGGCACAGGATATCGTGGCGACAGCGAGACGCGCCGACAATCCGGTGATTGTGGAAAATCACAGTGCAGAGAGATTGCATTTCACTCTCAAGAATCTCGCGGCAAACAAACTCGTTGAGATTTTGCTAATCACCAGAGGGGCAGAACAGGGTCAGCTACTGGAGAACTTGAGCATAGACATCGACGCCACTGGCACTATTATCGAAACCAACCCTCGATTGACTGTTATGGCTCGGTTTGCACGCTATCTGGTGGGAGTGTTTTAATGATTTGCACCTTACATACAATCAAGAACAATCAAGCAGTCTCGACGATCTTCTTTAGTGCCGCACGCCTGGTTCTTACCGGTCTGGCAATCTCGGCATTACTGCTGGGATGTACCGACCAGACGCCAGTCTTCCATGCAGAGGACAACCCGCAGCGCTTATCCGACTGGAACTTGTTTGAGTTGACTGAAAGCGAGCTGATTCCCAGTGACAAGAGCCTAGTCTTCAGGCCAGCTAACCAATTATTCACCGACTACGCCCAAAAACTCCGCACGCTCTGGATACCGGATGGCCGCCAGGCATCACTGCTGGATAATGAAATCGATTACCCGGTCGGAACCGTAGTTAGCAAGACTTTTTATTATCCTGCCAATGAGCAGGGTGAGCTGTTAAAAGAGACGGACCTTGCCGAACACAGCATTGAGCTAGCGCGCAACAGACTGATCGAAACCCGTCTGCTGGTGCGTCGGGAAACGGGTTGGGATGCATTTCCCTATGTGTGGAACGAACAACAGAGTGAAGCATTTCTTCGTCTTGCCGGCACCAGCACTGCCATTTCCTTAAAGAGTGACACCGGGACCCTCGACTTTAGCTACTTCGTTCCCAATGAAAATCAATGCGGGGGTTGCCACGTTATTTCACACCCCGATGGTGAAATGCTTCCGCTCGGTGCTATCGC
>DMJN01000201.1 GCA_003451715.1 Gammaproteobacteria bacterium
TAACTGTATCTACGTGATCGACAGCAACGGAAACCTGCTGGAAGTCTGGGACCAATGGGACCATCTTTTCATGGGGACTGATGGACCAGGACCACATCGTATCCGTCAGAGCCCCTATGATCCTGACAAGCGGGTCTGGGTAATCGACGAAACCGGACACATCATCTACGTCTTTTCCAACGACGGGGAACGTCTGTTAATGACTCTGGGTGAGAAGAACGTCGGTGGCAGAGATGAGACTCACTATCACCTGCCGCAGGATGTGGCGTTTCTGCCGGACGGCAAATTCCTTATTGCCGATGGTCTGGGCGATAACAAGCGTATCGTGGTGAGAAATGCCGACGGTTCCTACCGTTCCGAGTTCGGCGAAGCAGGCGATGCTGCTCACCAGTTTGCATCTGTCCACAGTATGGCCCTGGGACCGGATGAGCATCTCTACGCGCTGGACAGAGATCAACGCAACATCAAAGTTTTTCGCCAGACGGCCAATCACGGCGCCGATAGCTACCCCGAGTATGAGTATGTGACGACCTGGGGAGACCTAGGTATGCCATTGGATATCACAGTCAGCGAGGAAAGTGCCTGGGTAACAGATCTGAATCCGCCCAAGATTGTCCAGTTTAATCTCGATGGTTCCCGGGAATACACCTGGCCATTGCCCACCGAGGGCCCGGATTTCTGGATCGAGATGCATTCTCTGTCTATCGACGACGATGGCAATCTGTACGGTACTGACAACCAGGCGGGCAGGCCTCAGAAACTGGTGCCGCGCTCCGATGCCAATCCCGATCACCTTGTCAGGCCGCAATACGTTCCACGCTAATCTGGCAGGTAAAATGCAATAGTCGCTCTGCCAGAACCTGCCCAACCCGAGAATCAAAGGGGTCAGGGGTACTTGATCAGAATCAGAAGGGCGAGTTAAGTCATTAACTCGCCTTTTTGCTGTTTACGGAACTAGTCCAGGGCAAATACCTTCAGTGCGGCACCCTCTCTCTGTAGCCGGGAAGCCACATTATCTCCCCCACCGAGAAAATCATTAACCGCGCCAACCCAGAGATTGGCATGGATTGTCGGCGTGCCAATGGCTACGGCAACGTATTGTCTGCCTGCCACGGCGTAACTTATCGGAAATGAAGTAGGGATGTCTCCGAGATCGAATTCCCAGAGCACCTCACCACTGGCTTCATCGAGCGCCTTGAATGACTCATCCAGAGTTCCGATAAACACCAACCCTCCTCCAGTCGCAAGTGCGGCACTGGTCGGTGGCACTACCTCACGATGATCCCACAGCAGCTCTCTGGACGATACGTCAACAGCCTGCCAGCGACCAAAGCGCCCATCGCTAGCAGCCAGCGGACTGGGAGTCATTTCCATGTTGGCACCAGTAGTCAAGATCCCCCCCTGCCCGGTCGGCCCACCATTCATGCAGATCTCCGCGATAGGCAGGTATAACACCTTGTTGATGGGATTATAGGAAGCCGCTGGCCAATTTCTACCGCCATTAGCAAAGGGACATAACAAGTGGGTTTCTTCGGCATTAGGAATAGCATTTGGACTTATAGTCTTCTCGCCAGTTTCTGGATCAATCGCCGTAATAATATTTTGTAGCCCCATATCAATAGAGAACAAATAAGCTCCAGTAGCAGCATCGAGTGCATCGTATAGGGCCATCTTGCCTGCGGTGAGAATGACTTTTTTCATTTCACCATCGACTTCCAATTCGAGAATGTGCCGCTCATAGACCCAGTCCAAATCCCACTGGTCATTGGCGACGTGCTGGTAATACCACACCAGTTCACCGCTTCCGGGTCTAAGCGCCACAGTTGAATTCGTATATAAGGCATCATTGCTTACGCCGGGAATGTCCACCGATCGCAGTAGCGGTTCGGTGTTGTAAGTAGGTGCCAGGCCGTAATAGACCAGATCCAGTTGCGGATCATAACTGCCGGGAACCCACACGGAACCACCACTGCGCTGCTGTAGAGGTATATCGTTCCAGGTCTCGGCGCCCGGCTCGCCGGGATGGGCCACCGTGTTGAAGCGCCAGCGCTCTTCACCGGTGTCAAGGTCGAGTCCGACGATGAACCCCCCACCAGGCATGAAGGTTGCCGTGACGCCCTGCACGACCATGCCGCCGGCAACCACAGGTGCGCCGCGCAGCGAATAGGGCCGCGGGCCCGACTGTGTTGTGGTAATTTCGCTGTCCCAGACCCTTGCCCCGGTTTTGCTGTCCAATGCCACTACATGCAGGTCCGCCGTCGGCATGATGACCTTGTTGCCATGCAGGGCAATACCGATCCTAGCGCCGGCTGGCATCAACGAGACGTGTTTGTAGCTCCACAATAATTCGCCCGATGTGGCATCCAGTGCCAATAGGGTATCCCGCGTGCTCAACATAAACATGACCCCATCATGAACAAAAGGGGTAGGAGTATTGGGACCGCTTTCCAAATCCACACTCCAGGCGAGTTGCAGATTCTGCACATTGCTGCGATTAATCTGCTGTAGAGGACTGAAACCAGAGCTGGCATAGTTGCGACGCCAGATTAGCCAGTCTTCAGCGGGAGGGTCGGCGAGCATCTCATCACTTACCGGACTGAGCGAAGCCAATAGACTGGCATCATCAGCCTGGGAATAGACAGAGGTATTCCAGCAAAGAAGAAGCAGTAACCCACCTAATGGAGACACAAGCAGCCCAGACAATTTCATTCTCTTCATGCCCCGTTCCTTTTAGTAAACACTGTGTGCAATCTAATCGCTGAATGCTGCAGAGTCTATGGATAAATTCATCCTCAAGCTGGATACATCATGGATTTTTTATTGGAATTGTTCAATTATTACCAGTTCTATGGGGCTTACCATTTGAGATAGAGTATAGATGAATTGAATTTACCTCTGTAAGCTAGGAACCTTCTGAGCCAATATATGGTCACTCTTGCTCATAGCAAGACTACTCTGGACAACAACGAGGATTAACATGTCTGCAAGCTGCGTTGTCTACATTGTCGATGACAATCTCGAACAGGCCGAAGCCACTACAAAGCTACTGGCTCGTCAAGGCTTCGAAACGGAGGTGTTCGAATCGGGAGAACAGTTCCTTACCCTCAATGATTATCCAGAAACTGCCTGCCTGCTACTCGACAATCACATGCCGGGTGGCATGTCCGGATTGGACGTTCAGACTGAATTAACTCGGCGGGGCACGCCATTGCCAATCGTGTTCATGAGCGGCGACAATCAATTCAAACACGTCGTTAAGGCGATGAAATCAGGCGCACATGAGTATCTGCAAAAACCCTTCAGTTCAACGGAACTCTACGAGAGTATTCATACCGCGATCCGAGAGAAAAAGCCTGGCTCTATGCAGCATGAGGAAAAGCATAATGAGAAGCTGGACAAGCTGACAGCAAGAGAGAAACAAGTGCTGGAGCTATTGGCCCTGGGTTATACAAACAGGATGATCTCCGAGGAATTGTCGATCGTAGTTAGTACTGTGGAATTTCATCGCGCAAATCTGACTAACAAACTCGGTGCAAAGTCACTGGCAGATCTCATCGCAATACAGCGTTCAGTTTAGACACCCAGTCTGTTTTCTTTGACAGTGCTAGCGGGAGTTCTCTGAACGAGTGTAGGTTTTTTTTGGTACGGCCTTGCCGCGTACCCTATCACGGCCAAGGGGTATTAACGGTACAACTCCACAAATCGCCGCAGAATTGATTGCGCTTCCGGCACATGCTCATCTTCAACAGCTGCGATTAGCTGTTGGGCAGATTCTGGTGGAAAATACCCATAATGCTTGTAGGCATGGATGCGTACGATAAATCCCTCCGCATCCCCTTCTGGATGAAATTGTACGGCATAAATATTTTTTCTGAGCCGGAACATCTGCACGGGACAAGCTTCGTTTGTCGCCAGTAGCACACAGCCAGGCGGCAAAGCATCGCAAGCCTCCTTGTGACCCAGCAAGACGCGAAAAGAATCTGGCAAGCCTTCCAGTAGGGGATCGTTCCTGCCTTCTTCGGTTAGCTCTATATTTGCTCCACCAACCGGCTCACCATACTTCCGTGAAATCGTCGCCCCACAGTAGCTTCCCAACAGGCCATTACCAGAACAACAGCCCAAAAATGGAAAATCCCGATCGACAATAGCATCGAATAACTCGAAAAAATCTGTTTCTACCTGCCTCTGGATTGTGCTTTTCTGATCTTCAGCCTCACTGATATTAAAGGGAGAGCCGCCGACGATAATTGCCGTGTAATCGTTCAAGTCCAGTGCAGGCAGTCCCGATACCTCAGCTCGCACGCGAATCACGTCATTCTCAGTCAAGCCACCATAGAATTTGATCGACTCGAATTCATTGTCCGCTGTTTCGTCTTCCGGCCTCAGCTGGATGATCAGGAATGGTTTAGGCATGTATCGATTGGCTCTCTGAATGTTCTAAGGGCTTCAAGATTTGAGCATCAACTGACCGATGTGTTCAATGACGGAACTCGCCTGCTGCTGAAGTTGCTCATCAGTGGCGCTACTCAGGGGATGTTCGACGACACTGAATTGATAATCTGGCATCCCCAGCACCTTTGCCATCAGCTCCGCGGCACTGACAAATTTCGTCGTCATGATGCCAACCGCAGGTTTTCCGCATCTTTCAGCAATAATCGCGTCATGCAAACTGCACGACGAACAACTGCCTCAGTCACCAATTCCGGTTACCACTGCATGCCAGTTTTGAATCTCATCGATGATTGCCGCTTCGGCTGGAGCGCTATAATTGTGCTTGGTGCGCAACACGACCTCGGCTACCTTATAGCGATCACGCAGCAGTCGCTGCAGATGAGTAAAAAAACCCTGGGTGCCTTCCTTGCCGTTTGAGATCAATCCAATGGTGGTGCCTTGCAACGATCCAAGCCTGGCAGCAGATGTCGCTGCAACGTTAACGGTCTCCGTGGTAGGATCGAGTACACTAATGGGCATG
>DMJN01000031.1 GCA_003451715.1 Gammaproteobacteria bacterium
GAAACCCGGATACTGCTAAAATCTGTATTGTGGTTTCCTGAATATTGATAGGCAACCGTGACATCTTCGGCAGCGAAAAGAGAGTTACAAAACAGGGCTATGCACATGCAACTGGCGAATCGGAATTTCATGGCGCAGTGGGTCTCTATAAAGTAAGTGATAGTCGAGAATAATTGACTACCAGCATCGGTTCAAGGCGGAGCAATATTTAGACACAAAAAAGGCCAGCGATGCTGGCCTTTTGCCATGCCTTGAACTTTTAATGGAGTTCTTCAACCGGCCAGGGTGCTCCAGTGAAATGCTCGCTGAGAGGCTTCATGCCCTGGTTGATGAATTTCTGTACACGTTTCCCTTCATAGGTCTCGGTCGTGTACACATTGCCCTGTGAATCGCTGACAATGCTGTGGGTTCCGAAGAACAATCCGGGTTGGCGTCCGCCATCGCCGAATTCGGCGAGAACTTCCAGGGATTCACGGTCGAGAATATGGACCTTGAAATTCGCGCCGTCGGCGACGTAAATAAACTCCTGATCCTCATCCGGGGAGAAGGCGATGTCCCAGGTAGATCCTGCCAGGGTAAGTGGTGCAACCTGACCTTCTTTTACGAATGTACCATCGGGTCTGAATACCTGAATGCGATCGGCACCACGGTCGCACACGTAGACCAGGCCATCATTGGAGGGCTCGGCACAATGTACGGGACCAACAAACTGTTGCGGAAGGGGTTCGTTGGGGTCATAGACCACGCGTTCGTCGACCGGCGTATTGCCATAGGCGCCCCAGAAGCGCTTGAAGGCACCGGTAGCAACATCCACCACTGCCACCCGCTTGTTGCCGTAGCCATCGGCAAAATAGGCTTCACCGGCAGACGCATCGATAGCGATTTCCGCAACCCGGCCGAATGATGTGGTGCTGAGGCTGTCTATAGGTTCTCCGGGAATGCCTATCTCGCGCACGAAGGTACCGTCGCGGGTGAAGACCAGCACGTGGGAATCGCCACTGCCATTACCGCCTATCCAGACATTCCCATCAGGCGCCACCTCGATGCCGTGGTTGGATTCTGGCCAGGTATAGCCGTCTCCCGGACCACCCCAGGCATTGATCAGGTTGCCGTCGCTGTCGAATTCCAGAATCGGTGGTGCCGCCGTGCAACATTCGGCCCTACCCAGGTCCAGACCCAGTTCCTGGCTCATGAACATGCTGTCCTGGTCGCGGTGCACGACGTACAGGTGGTCGCGCTCATCAATCGCGATGCCGATGGTACGGCCCAGTAACCACTTATTGGGCATAGGCTGGGGCCAGTAAGGATCGACCACGAATTGAGGTGCCATGCGGTCGTTATTTACCGCCAGCGCCGATTGTTCCAGCCGATTCTGGGCAATATTGAGGCTTGTAAAAAGGGCTGCTGCGAGGAAGCTGAAAAGAAGTGTTTTTCTAATTTTAGACATAGCGGTTTCCAATTGAGTGAATGAAACTACTAAGGGGAGATTGAAGGTACCACCAATTTAGACTCAGAGGAATAGAAGAAGGAAATCCCAACAAACCACGTTTTTGCGCCAGCAATTTCCGACGACACTTAAAAAATCCAGGGATGGATTTTTTAAGAGAAAACAAAAAGCCAGAAAGCCGTACCGGATTGCTCCGATACGGCTTTTTTATGCTTTAAAACGAGATTACAGTTAGTTGGCTGGCCAGGTTGATGCACGGTCGCGAACAGTAACTGGTTGCATACCCTGGTACAGGAACTTCTGGATACGCTTACCTTCGTAGGTCTCGGTGGTGTAGATATTACCCTGAGAGTCAGTAGCGATGCTGTGAGGAGCGAAGAACAGACCAGGCTGTCTGCCGCCATCACCGAAGGTGTACAGAACTTCCATTGATTCTCGATCGATGATGGAGATCTTGAAGTTCTGGCCATCCGCCAGGTAGATGAATTCCTGATCGTCATCAGGAGAGAAAGCGATATCCCAGGTAGACCCTTGCGCCAGAGTGGCAGGATTGTAGATATGCTCGCTCACGTAAGTGCCATCTGGGCGGAAAATCTGCACCCGGTCGGCACCACGGTCACAAACATAAACCAGACCATCGTTAGAAGGTTCGGCACAGTGAACAGGGCCACGGAATTGCTGAGGACCTGGTTCGCCCGGGGTGTAAGTTACGTCGGCATCGTCATCTGGAGTGTTACCGTAAGCACCCCAGTAGCGCTTGAAAGCACCCGTGGCGAGGTCGACAACGGCAACACGCTTATGGGCATAGCCGTCAGCGAAATACACTTCGTTGGCATCTGCATCGATAGCGATCTCGGCAACTCGACCGTAATGGGTAGTGCTGTTGCTGTCGATGTCCTGTCCCTGCACACCTACTGTACGGATGTATTCGCCGTCGCGGCTGAAAACGAGTACGTGAGAGTCAGGGCCGCCGTTACCGCCGATCCAGACATCGCCGTTCGGGGCTACATCGATACCGTGGTTGGATTCCGGCCATATATAAGGCGCGCCTTCTACGGGTCCGCCCCAGGCGTTGATCAGGTTACCTTCCAGGTCAAACTCAAGAATTGGCGGTGCCGGCGTGCAACACTCGGCAACACCGGAGTACAGGCCGATTTCTTGAATTCTCATGAATTGTGATTCAGTGTTTCTGTGAACTGCGAAGATATGGTCCCGCTCATCAACGTCAACACCGATGGTATTGCCCTGAATCCAGTGGTTGGGCAGAGGCTTCGGCCATAATGGATCGACTAGAAAGTGGGGTGCCATAACGTCATTGTTAGCAGCAACGACAGGCTCTTGTAATTTGGACTGCGCTACACCGAGTGCAAGCAATGCAACTGCCAGAGTTGCTCCTATCAATACCTTAATCTTTGTCATTTTTGTTCTCCTCTTAAAGCCCCGGGGCAACTGACAAACCCAGGGGTCAACATGCTCTCAGAGCAAGGCCCGAGTATACTGTCTTATGTGTAGACAGTATACTCACATGCAATTTTTTCAGAAGGCCACTTGTAAGAATTTGTAACAGCTAGTTTCAGGCGCCGAATCAAGCGTCGATCGAGGCCCAATCTTGCCCCTTTACAGCCCCTTTAAGCTACTGAATATATTAAATAATAAACGATAAACATGAGATATTTTGCAGCCCTGGTCAGAACAGTTTTACCAAGCATCTCAGTGCGGCGCTGCTTGCTTGTCCTGCTGCTTTTTATTCCATCGGTGACAATCGCCCACGATATTCCATCGCGTGTCACTGTATATGC
>DMJN01000263.1 GCA_003451715.1 Gammaproteobacteria bacterium
TAAGTAGCGGATATAGAAAACTAGGGGTGAGGGTCAAACACTAGGGTGACAAAAACATTTGGGGGTACTTTTGGGGGTACCTTTATATTTAAGAATATAAATACCTATATATAACAATATCTTATGGACACTATTCAGTAGTACCCATAGCTACCATTCAAATCAATAGGTTAGGCACGATTCAGAAATCATCGCGCTCCTGTGTCTAACCTATATCTAACCTGAAAACACCCGATTTTAGAAACCACCCAAAGTATCTGCTTTCGGCTACTTACTCAATCAGTCGATGCGAAACACTCGCTATAAATCACTTGAAATCTCCTTTTTCAACAGGTCTGTTGATTCGCGTTAAAAATTGACCCAACAAGATTGAGTAAAATCAGGACTTAGCGACATTTTCAACAGGTCAAAAATCGATTACCAATATCGATAAATCGTATTACCTACGACTACATGGAGGAAGAAATTCCATGAAGAAATCTATCTGGATTCTAACAATTCTGCTGCCCGTTATTTCGGCCTGTCAGCCAGTAGAGGAACAAATCACCCTATTAAGCAATGAACCAATGACGTTCGACCTGCCCCTGGGCATCGACGCACCTCCTCCAGTTCCAGAGAACAACCCGATGACACCGGCGAAGGTGGAACTGGGACGTCAACTCTTCTTCGATGGTCGATTGTCGTCAGACGGTACCATCAGCTGTGCCACGTGCCACAATCCGGCCATGGGATTTACTGACGGTCGTGCCACGAGTATGGGCACGCAAGCGCAGGTGGGTGGGCGGAGTGCACCCAGTATCATCAACCTGGCCTATGCACAGGGTGGCATCTTCTGGGATGGGCGCGCAGCCAGCCTGGAAGAGCAGGCTATCGGGCCGATTGCAAACCCCATCGAAATGTCTAACACGCACGAAAACGCGGTCGCCCGATTGAACACCATCCCGGGATACCGAGAACAGTTCGAGCATGTCTTCGGCTCTCCTGAGGTCACGATTGAAAACGTTGGGAAGGCTATCGCGGCATTCGAACGGACCATCATCGATGGTAATTCACCCTGGGACAGGTTCATAAAGGGTGAGGCAAGTGCCCTGTCAGAAGAGGCCACCAGGGGTTGGGAACTGTTTCAGACCAAGGCACGCTGCATCCTTTGTCACGCCGGTCCCAATCTCACTACCAACCAATTCAATAATATCGGCGTTGGATTCGACAGACCCGAGCCTGACCTTGGGCGGTATGACTTCACCGGTGTCGAAGGAGATCAGGGGCGCTTCAAGACGCCAACTCTGCGTGCACTTCGCTACACCAGCCCGTACATGCATGACGGCAGTGAGGCGACACTTGAGGATGTCATAGAATATTACAACCGGGGAGGCAACCCGAATCCTTACCTTGATGAATTGATTATGCCGCTCGGACTCACCGAGCAGGAAAAGGCGGCCCTGCTGGCCCTGCTCGATGCCTTCGAGGGCGAGGGCTGGATGGTGACCGCACCGATTCAGCTACCGGAAGAACCCTGAGCTTCGTAAACTAGGGTGTTCCAGCGTCGCGCACCAGACGGACATAGTTGTAAATGCGGATAGCATCACCCTGTGGGCCGTGGCCGGTAGGATAGTCCGCGGGGTCTCCAGTCTTAGGGTCGCTACGCTGAGCACCTGCACCGTGAACATCTACCCAGTTATTGTTCATATAGCCCATCGAGCGTCCAAAATTTACATATGCGGCATTCGCTCCGGCTGATGTTGTCCAATTTGCGTGTGTGGTGCTGCTCCAGTAGGCGGGGTAATCCATATCACCTGCTTCATTAGTGATGGCAGTGGAGTTGAATAAGGGGTCAATCGCGGCGGAGCCAGTTGTATCGGGAGAGCGCTGGTAATCAACAAGAGATTGCAGTTCTTTGGCGTTAGGTAAGCGCCAATCGCTATAGCCCAGGTAGCTGGAAGAGTTTTGCTGTTTAACCCAGTTCAGGGCTTCTTCCCAGTCGTAACCCATGGCGCTGTCATCTTGTGCCCACATCAGATTGTTGGTGTGGTTAGTAATGCTTGTGTCACCGTTATCGGCGAAATCATTCTGGCCGTAGTTGGTATTTCCACGTACGCAGATGACAAAGAAGGTTTTGTCTTGGCCAAATAGTGTCAGACCATAGCCCTTGATTCGCCCATCGGCAAAGTTTACGCCGAAGAGTGTGGCGCCACCTTCGTTGGCAGTATTGGAGACATACAGGTTGCTGGAGGCATATTGCGCATCAATAATACGCTCGCCGGCATTGGTGTCTCCATAGTCAAAGTCGAAATAATTAGTGTCGATGAAGGGGATCATATTTGATGTGTTGGTGCCTTCGTAGCCACTAGGGTCGGTACCAGTGAAGTCTATCAGCGAGTAAAGCTGCTTAATGCTGGGTAACCGCCAATCGGTGCTGCCGGCCAGGATCAAATCTTCACAGTAAGCCTGAGCCTGGGCATAACTCAGCTTATCGGCAGCATCAATATCACTGTCACCGTCAGTGTCAGCGCTCTGTTGCCATACAAGACTGGTGATGTTATCGGTGATGGTCCCGTCTTGGTTATTAGTGTAAGTCGGTGTATTGCCGGTGAACTGTGCATCCTGTCCAAAGAAATCCCCCCCTGCTGAAGGGCAGTCAATTTCTGAACCAGTATCGTTGTAGCACTTAATCTGGGATGTATCGACTACATCTGAAATTGTGATGAAGTCGCTCAATCCCCCAGCTTCAACAACACCTTCACCAAAGACTTCTCCATAAACATATACGGTATTTCCCGAGGTTGCGATATACGTATCCGTGTCAGCATAATAACGGCCTAAGTACTGGTCCAGCCCGAAGGTTTCCTGACCTGCAGGACTAAAAAACTGTGGATATGACTCCTCGACAAAATCGAAAAGCCTGTTCGAATTAGTCAGATTATCTGCAAAGGATGTGTTTACACAGAGTAGAAGTGTAAAAACTGCTGCGAGCTTCCTCATTTGTAGTACTCCTTAATTCATTTCATTCAGCTCCATTGTTATGATACGTAAGTTCATAGGAAAAACAGTCTATATATGCCCCCTTCTCTTTCTAACGCCGGTTTTTCTCGAAACTTGTAAGAAAACCAGAAAACCGAACGCCTTAAATCCAGCTTAGAGCATCTTCTATTATCTCGGATGCATTAGATCGCGAGCACTCTCCATGGGCAATCAACAGCTGTTCGGCATTCCACTCGATGACTTTTTCCCGCGCGGCGCGCGCTGGACTCCGACGAAGAAAGCTGGCTCGCCATTCTCGGGGAGTACTCCCATGCTCACCCACCAGGCCGTCGAGTTTCATCAACATGCCCTTCCAGCCTGACATTTCCGACTCGGAATGTCGCTGTATGAGATCACAAATAATTGCGGTCCGCGATGGTCGATGGAAGAACACAACTTCTTCCAGTGCCAGAGATCCACGAAAAACCACCTGATCAATATCCTTCGCCCAGGCAGAATCTGGCTCATCTTCGAGTTCCCCATGAAATCGTAAGTCGGGTTTCTTGCTTGAGAGGCCAGGTGGTGCGTATAGACGAGCTTCAGGCCAATGTTCGGCCCATTCTTTCAAAAACAAATGGTGAATTTTATTGGGTGAGACGATATGGCGAACCAGTCCTATAGCCTGCACCTCTTTTTCTAGTTCTGCAGTTAGCTTGACCGGGGACCAAACCCATACACTGCCATCCGAGAGGCGCGCCAGTGCCATCCGAGTTGGATACGGAAAACCATAAAATGAGACGCAAGGTCCATCGGCGACGTAAAGAGATGTTCCGAACTCTAATAGCATACGCAAAGATGGTGAACTATGATTTTACCGTTCCTCCTCGCGGACCATGGGAACGAATCGTACGGGGATTGTTTGTCTCGTACTAACATTGCCTTCCCCGTCCTTCTCCAGAACAAGGAGATCCTGTCCCGACCGCCGGGGACCTACCGGGAGAATCATGCGTCCGCCGGGTTTAAGCTGCTCTACCAATTGCTGCGGTATCTCTTCCGGCGCCGCTGTAACAATAATTCCATCGAAAGGTGCCTCCTCCGGCCATCCTTGATAACCGTCGCCGACTCTCACTGTCACGTTATCGTATCCCAGACGATCCAGTATACCTTCTGCCCTTCTGCCCAATTCCGGTACAATTTCAATGCTATAGACCCAATCCACCAGCATGGACAGCACGGCAGCCTGATAGCCCGAGCCGGTTCCGATCTCCAGCACCACATGATGTTCTTCCGGCTGTAGCAGCTCGGTCATTAAGGCCACAATGTACGGCTGACTGATTGTCTGATTGTTGCTGATGGGAAGGGGGCTATCAGAATAGGCCAGGGACCAGAGTGATTCCCTTATGAAGAGATGACGAGGGACCTCTTTCATGGAATCCAGAACTCGAGCATCTTCGACACCACGTGCCTCAATCTGTGTCTCGACCATCGCTACACGTTCGCCCAAGAAAGCATCAGGGTCAGAGAGCTGCGCTGTTGTTACTGCCGACAGACCAGATAGCAGAAGAAGACTTATAAGTTTAAGGAGAAGAATCGATCGCATAATGTGATCCTCCTCCACCTCGACGAAGACTGCAATGGGTTGTCAGTAGATTCTTCGTAAATGCTGGATTCTGGGTACTCGAGCGTTTGCTTAGATTTAATAGAATGAAGGATAAGACGATAATAAAGAACTCCCACAACTTGACAAGCTAAAAACGTTTCCGCGGAAACGTTTTCTGTTGAACCGCTTAAAATCTACTCCCACCGTCCCCCTCTTGCTTGATAGAATCCACTTCATGAAACCAAGCACTCTGGATTTCTATTTCGATTACCTCTCTCCATTCGCCTTCTTCGCCTGGCGAGATATTGGGAAATTGTGCGAAAGAAATGATCTGAAGCTGACACCACATCCAGTAGTGTTTGGAAAGTTACTGGATCATTGGGGGCAACTTGGGCCGGCCGAAATTGCGCCCAAGCAAGATTGGGTTTCCCGCTATTGCCTGCGATACGCTGGCCTGCATGGTTTCGAATACAACCCACCCAAGTATCACCCATTCAATCCCCTTCCTGCATTACGGCTTTCATTAGTTGACGTTAGTGGCGAACAACAGCTGGCCGTTATACAGGAGCTGTTTGAGGCAGGTTGGACACGGGGGGAAGACTTGGGTGATGTAGATAATCTAATCGCCCTATTAGAGCAGGCGGGTATCGATACGGGAGGCCTTAAGCAGAAGATAACAGATCCTGACATCAAGAATGCACTCATTGCGGAAACCAGCAATGCGATAGCGAAAGGGGTGTTCGGAGTACCTACCATGATAGTCACCGATCAACTATTTTGGGGTAATGACCAATTTGAGCACATCCAACTGCTGCTCGATGGCAACGATCCGCTACACAAGGAAAAGCTGCATAACCTGAAATCCAGGCCTCGGATGATTGATCGGAAAAAATTTATAGACAAAGACAAGGGATAGTAGCAACTGGACACCTCAAGACTCTGAGTGTAATGAGCGAGAGCTCCTAGCCACGGATTTAAACTCAATCCAATGGCACGCCCATTAACCCCATTACATCAACGCCGCCACCGCCAGATCATAATCCATCCGCTCTCCCCGCCACGCCGTAATCGCAGTTCGAGAATCGATCCGCAATCCCAACTCACCATTCTCAATTTCAATTGCCAATGACCCATCCGCCATCGGTTTCGACATCTCAAATTGAGGGTACAGAGCAACAGGAATTTGTTTTCCCTTAGCATCTGTAAACACCAGGTCCTCGTTAAGATGGGCAATGGAGTACACACCCTCATGCAACAAGCGGTGATGTTGCCTGCAAAGCAGCAGTAGATTCTCCATGCTGGTCTCACCCCCATCGCACCAGTGATGAATGTGGCGTGCATCCACAAAGCGCGTCTCACAACAACCAGGAAAACGGCAACCTCGATCCCGCAATCTTAGTGCACGACGGATGGCCGGCGGGATGGTGCGGGTCTTGCGACCGACGTTGAGTACATTGCCCGCCTCATCTTCCATGACGGTGACCTGACTGGCGTCGCAGGCGAGTCGTCTCGCCGTTGCCGGGGCTAGCGGCGTCTGGGATAGACCGTTGTCGAGACGGCAGACTGCCTCACGGTGGTCTGTGGAGAGATTGGCATCGAGATGCACCATAACCTGGTATTCATCGCCTCCCGTGAGCACACTCAGCCCTTCATTGAGCGTGGCAAGCGCCTGTTCGGACAGGGCCAGCAGCGCATCGGCGCGTCTCTGGGAGAAGGATGCTTTCGGCTCATCATCCAAAAACGTTCCCGCGGGAACGTTTTCTGTGACTGCTTGTTGTTTCTCGGTAGTGTGTTGACCGCTCTCTGGTGACTTGCGATCCGCTTCCCAACTTTTTTGCATCACCGCATCCAGGGCTTTGAGGAACACCGCCCCGTCTTCGGCTGTTAATCTACCTTTAAACACCAGCATGCCATCGTCGTCGTAATAATAGGAGAACTCCCGTGCCTGGTATTGGCTTTGCTGCCCCCACCGTGCTCGTTCCCACACAAACGCCTGGCCCTTTGAGTATGCTTGACCAGAATCTCAACGTGCTGCGCCGTGCTATGCTGGGCAATCATCAACAGGTATTCTTCATTGTCCGGCGTCGCCGTGCGGGTCAAGGCCCTGACCTTGGAGTAGCTAATCGCGCCGGCGGAGAAGGCCTGATCGATCAGTGGTAGTGATGCCAGACATTTAGCAACCCGTACTTTCTCCCTGGCAGCACCCAGAGCGATACCGCAGTAATAATTCAGCCAGTGGGCCGGGGATTTTATGCCGCTGCCACCGCCCCAGGCTTCGCGCTCGATCAGTGCTGCCAGTAATTTGAGAAAGCGGTGCTGCGCGGCGTTGATGTGTCCGGCCAGGCGGGTGATTTCATCACTGAGTTGCTGATTATCGGCTGGAATCCAGCTGGGATCGACGAGGGCTTCGGTGGAAAATAATGCGGGGGATGGCATGCTGGTCATGGGCTGGGATTCCTCGATTCTGGAGGTAATTGATACTGTATTAATATACAGTATTATAGTCCTAAGCCTTTGTAAAAGAAAGATAATATTACTATATATGCACTATTTTTTAGAAATAGGGATATCATCAGCCTAGATCAGAACACTACGCCAAAGGCGATGTACCGGCATGTCGATTCCGTCGCAATCACCTGCTTGCCCTCGTCGGCAACCTGGCCTAATGCAACTAGTCTAGGTGAAGCTTCGGACTTATAGGCGAACCGGGACGCGTGATCCAGGGCTGGCGTGCTATTCTTAAAATCTTAGATCATAAGCAGGAGTAAAAACCATGCGGTATCTATACTCACTAACTATTCTCATGTGCCTTGGAACTGCAGCCATTGTCTTCGCACAGGATGTTTTCGAAGGTATCCCGGTAGAGCCACGCCCATCTGAATATATTCATTGGGATGCGGATGACTATGCAGGATTTAAAAGCGATCTGGAGCAGGATCTCGCGGACGGCAACGGCATCTGGGATACCAAGTTTGTCTACCTGAATGCCCTTCCAGCGGCCGAGCACCGTAGCCATAATGTACAAATCATCCATCGGTCCGGTTATACGCAGCCGGAGATCCATGCCGACAAGTGGGACATCTATGTCATCCTGGACGGCTCGGGTACGGCTCGGATTGGTGGCGAGAGAGTGGACTTCATAGAGGGTGGGCCACATGAGGGACAGAGTCCACGCCTGGAAGGTGCGCAGGAATATCAAGTTGTTGTGGGCGACATGCTGCACGTCCCGGCAAGGGTCTGGCACCAGATGGTGACCGAGCCGGATACTTCGATCACCTACACCTTAATAAATGTGATCTACTAATGTTCTACGTTTCACAAAGGTAAGTCCGCCATGACAAAAACTGAAGGTTTGTTCAAGTTTCTCTGCCTGGTCTTAGTATCGGCTTTGCTTCCGTTATCAGCCTTCGCGCAACTCACCGGCGTAGAAGATGGCGAATGGCGTTTTCTCGGCGGCGATGCCGGACACACCCGCGCCTCTCCCCATTTGACGCAGATCGATGCATCCAATTTTACGGATCTGCAAGTGGCCTGGACCTGGCGCGGGGATAACTTCGGCGGCAATGTCGAGTACACATTTCGTTCCACTCCGGTATTTGCCGATGGCATTCTCTACACCGTCGCCGGTCAGCGCCGCCAGGTGGTGGCAATCGATGCCGCTACGGGTGAAACTCTGTGGACCTTCCGTGAACCGGAGACTATGCGCTACCTGCGCTCGCCGAGAACCGACTTCGGCAAGGGCGTGGCTTATACGGAAGTAGACGGTTCGGGTGTGGTGCTGGTCACTTCACCTGCCTTCTTCCTGTGGGCACTGGATGCAAAGACCGGTCGCCCTCTCAATGATTGGGGCACACCCACGGGCGTCGCAGATTTTTCCGAGACCGGTGTAGTCGACCTGATTCCGGATCTGGTCAGCGACTGGCCGCGCTGGCTGGAACGGGAAGGTCCCTATGATCCGGACCACGGTATCCCCCGGCAGATTGGCATGGTCACCGCCTCC
>DMJN01000068.1 GCA_003451715.1 Gammaproteobacteria bacterium
GTTTCACAGAGATTTTCTGTGCGTGTCAAATCGGGCCTTTCGGCAGATAAATCAAGCCATTGGGCGGTTTCTACCTGAGCCGAATTCGCGGGTGTCAGCCAGACCTGAATTTCACCCTCAGAACGAAACATTTCCTCAATTTCAGGCGCATATCCGAGCGCGGTAATCACGCGTTGAACCGATTCTGCTTCAGCCGTCGTCAGGTAGACGCCCAGGGCGATGCCATTTTCCAGTAAACCCCGGGTTATCAGGTAGGATTCCACCTCCAACTCATCCTCTGCAATGCGCTCGCTGAGGCCTTCCAGAGTAGTTATGGCAGTGCCCCGGGAGGAGGCTGGCGCCAGAAACACTCGGTACTGGGACGGTAGTGCTTCCCCTGTGAGGTTTAGCGAGGCACCCAGCGAAAGATTGCGGGCCGCCGCCATGAAACTATACGCCTCATCTATGCTGCTAAAACCCCTAACGATGGAGCAAACACGTGTTGCCTCGTTATTTTCCAAGGCCTGCTGAGCAGACTGTGCCTCGAATTCGCTTACCAACATCAGGCCATTATTGAGCAATGGCCTGGGTTCAGAGCCCGGCAGTGCGGTCTCCCGCGGATGGGTCTGGTTCCAGCCGAAATACACCAGATTGGCAAGCACCAGAAATATGGCGATATATCTCATGGGTTAATCAGGATTCTCTATCACAGCAATCAGCCCTGGATGGGACAGGCTATAGCCAGACCATCCAATACTAATGTCGTTACTATTTCGGTACTTCCGAAGTCTATTTGTGCCGCCAGTAGTTCCCCATCACCTCCGCTGATATAAAGCATCAGGTCTGGCTCCTGCTCTGCCAGAGGCCACAAAACCCTCTGCACAAGTGATACCACTGCGGCGAGATTACCATTGAAAACTGCTGCTTCCGTCGAATGGCCTGGCTCGAGCGTCAGGGAGTGGGTGGTCTCAGACAGGCGGATATCGGTGTTCTGCTCCAGGCTTGTAGCCATCAGTTTCAATCCGGGAACGATGTAGCCGCCCTGATGCTGGCCATCGCCGGCTACGATGTCCAGAGTAACAGCGGTACCGGCATCGACGATAATACAGGGCCTGGCAGCACGCCGATAAGCCGCCAACATAGCCAGCCACCGATCGACACCAAGCCTGGACAGGTCCGCATACTGATTGCTTACCCCACCACAACTACGCTGCACCACAGCCACTTTGGGATCGACAGCAAATGTGGTTCGACTCCATTGGCAAACGCTTTCGGTGATAGCCGCTTCTCTGACGCTACACAGGCGTACCCCGGTGGGCTCTATTCCGACAAGATCACTAATCAAAGAATCGACGTCCGCAGCCTGCCCTTCTATAGCACCCTCACCAGCACCTGGATTGAGCTGCCGCCATTTAATGCGGGAATTTCCTATGTCGAGTTCCAGGATCATTAGTCTGAAGATTCCCCAAGTTCACTTAAGGATGGAAAAATCTCACCACCGGTTATTCGCTCCCGACCCGCTGCTGACTGCAGGATCAGTGCGCCATCCCCATCCACGCCCAGCGATCTGCCGATGGTTCGCGTGTTACCGGCCTGAATAACAATATCCCGATTCAGGTATCGATCATACGCATTCCAGGCCTCAGCAAACGGAGCGAATCCCTGCTGCTCGAAAAGCAGGATGTTCTGTATGAGCTGGTTGACGATTTCTGCAACAACAATCGAGGCATTCGGGCAATTGGTGGTTGCTTCAAGAATCGATTCCAGATCCGTTACGGGCCTGTCTATCCTGGCTTGGTCCTCTTTAGTCAATGACAGATTCAGCCCGATCCCGAACACCAGGTGGCTTTCTTCATCACCGGCGAGTAATTCGAGCAGTATGCCTGCCAGCTTCCGATTACCAACCAGGATGTCATTCGGCCATTTTAACTCCAAGCCGGATGCACCGAGAGACTCGACTGCATTCAGAACGCTAAGCGCAGTCACCAGACTGAGGCATTGTATAGCACCATTATCGCTCTGGAAGGACCGGGTAAGCGACATATAGAGCCCACCGCCGGCAGGACTGATCCAGGCTCGATCTCGGCGCCCTCTACCGGCGGACTGAGCATCGGCAACGAGCAATCTTGTGCCGGTCTTGCCTGCCTTGATCTGGCGCAGCGCTTCCAGGTTGGTCGAATCGATTTCATCAAAAACCTGAATCTCATCGATGAGATCTGCAATGTCGGGCGATAAGGAACCCTGTATCAATTGTGATTCCATAGTGTGCGACCAGGCGCCCCTCTCAAAATAAAAACTACTGTAAGTTCAAAGCTACCACTTTAAACGAAGAGTCATTACCACAAAAAAGGAGCGAAAATCCTGTGCCTGGCACGCAAGACCGCCCCTTTTGTTCGCCTGACAATACTGCCTGGCAGATTTTAAAATTGTTATTCGCTAGTAGATTCTGCTGAACCCTCACCAGCTGCTGCACTATCTTCGCGTCGAAGTTTTGAAATGATAGACCAGGCTTCAAGGATAATAAACAATGCTGACGCCATAACTGCAACCTGAATAAAGACAAGAATCCATTGCCCTTTGCTAATGTAGTCCATCACGTACCAAACTCCAGCCCACATTGCCATCACCAGGATAAACATCATCGGTGCCAATAAATAGCGAGCAGGCCTGCCAAGTTTAATCAGATAAACCGAAATCACAATTAAAGTCATACCCGCGAGAATCTGGTTAGTAGCACCGAATACCGGCCAAATAAGCGTTCCACCGTCGCCGGGATAATTACCGTTGGAAACCCCAAATGCCAATAACAAGCACGCGCCCACAGCGACAAATGTAGAAATATAGTTATTCTTTAATGGCTTAATCTCATAGATACTCCCCCATTCCTGAATAATATAGCGGGTCAATCTCAATCCGGCATCCATCGTCGTTCCGGCAAAAAGAACAACCATCACTGCCAACATGGTTTGAGCAAAAGCCAGAGGAATCCCCCAGCCATTGGAAATCAACAGCGCACCCCCTGAGATAAATCCGCCCGCTGACGGGCCACCAGTAATGCTTGGATAAAGTTCGTTCCAGCCTCCTGCCGCCGTCGCAGCATACAAGGAACCCGTTACCGCAACGATAGTTATTAGCGCCAGCGAACCCTCGCCCAGCGCACCGAGATAACCAACAAATCGAGCATCCTTTTCATTGTTTAACTGTTTTGCACTGGTTCCAGAAGATACGATCCCGTGAAATCCAGAACAGGCTCCACAGGCGATTGTCACGAATAATATCGGCCACAGCGGGGGCGTATCAGCAGCGACATCATTAAACATCGGAGCAGCGACATCAGGCATAGTTAACAGGACAGCTGTATAGAGAACGAACAAGCCGACAACTAATTGTGCTCCGTTAATATAATCCCTGGGTTGAAGTAGCAACCACACTGGCAACATCGATGCGATGCCCGCATAAACATAAAGCAAAATTATCCAGTTCCCCCGCTCACCAAGTGCGAAAATATCTCCGGGAAGCGCCAAAGGCATGACACTTCCTATATAAATAGTGAAATAGAGAATCGATACACCAACTATTGAGATCACCAATAGGTTGAACTTTCGACGAATCAGAACACCTACGGCAACTGCCACTGGAATAGCGGCCCAGGCAGGGAAGACGGATTCAGGATAGATAACCATCTCATCTGCAATAATGGTCGCAAACATGGCGTTGACTAAAACCAGAAGCAGAAAGATTATTATCATCAGGACTGCACGAACGCGGGTCCCAATAATAGATTCTGAAAGGGCTCCAATGGACTTGGCATCATGCCGATTGCTTGCCCACAATGCGCCAAAATCATGAACTCCCGCGAAAAATATAGAGCCCAATGTTACCCACAACAGCGCCGGAGCCCATCCCCAATAGACAGCAATAGCCGGCCCTACAATAGGAGCGGCACCAGCCACGGCGGTAAAATGGGAACCCCACAGCACAAATTTATTGGTGGGGACGTAGTCAACACCGTCCTCGAAGCGATGGGCCGGAGTCTCATAGTTCGGGTCTAGCCGATAAATTTTTTCAGCAATAAATTTGGAATAGACGAACCATCCAAATGAAAAGCCCACCAGGCCAAATAAGACGATGAAGATCGAGGACATAAAAGACTCTCCCGAATTATTATTATGAAATCTAAGCGTCGCATCATAGCAAGTTAGGGGCTTGCGAGACAATGTGATCGCGTGCCCTCAGCCCACCGATTTGCCATGCTTGCTTGTTTTGCTAACGACGGAGCCTCTGAACATACCTTGATGCAAGCCCAGCGGCTAGTTTTACTCCAGCCACTAGTACTTATCGGTCTTGTAGTAAGAGAAGTATCCGATAAACATCTCATCCCAACTCTGTGCCCCGCCGCGCACAACGGCCTCCGGATCTGGATTTCCCAGATTGTACTGGGAGTTATCGAAGGCTCCCTCGATCATGACCCGCGAACCGGCCGGAAGCAGCATGGGTTCAGCAAGACGATAGGTAGGTTGCCAGGCAAAATTGTAGTCAGGCACATTCATGATGTCGTCGCGAGTGCCATTGGGATAGATCACACTGAAGCGCATGTGCTTGCCGCGATAGTGCATATGGGGTCGTAGTCCGTGCAGCATGACCTCATCTTCGAAGATATGGGAAGCACTCATGTGATGTTCGGACACGCCGGGAGGTATCACCAGATTTCGACCGCCGTGACTGAGGGAGTAAGTGGAATACTGGAACTGCGGTTCGTCATCTGCAAAATAAAGAGCAAGCAGCGTATTGTCCACCGTCTCCTTTCCGAATGTCGTGTAATGGAGCGACATCTGCACGGCCGAGCCTCGCGGTACAAAAACTCCGGCATTATCCGGGTAGGTCGCCGCCTCATCCTTGCCAGGAGCGTAGCCCTCGAGGAACTCCCGATAGCTGTCATTCTCGCCTTCGACGATCTTCTCATCATAATCTGCGGGAACGATGAAACTTAAAAGATGGTGCAGTACCCGACGATCCCCAGGCAGGTGCTGCACTGACTTGACCCAGACATCTTCTTCAAAGGGCAGATTAATGGTTACATTCTCGTAGTCGAGCACTCCTGTGGCCGGTACTGTGAAGGCCGGCACCTCCACAATGTAATCGGGCTCACCCAGTTGCCATGAAGATTCAGGTGGTTCGATCAGGGTAAGTGGATCGACCTCACTCACTCCACGAGGTGCACCAGCATCGATCCAATGGATCAAAGTCTGCAATTCACCGGGATCCATGTAACGCGCATTAGTAAAATGATTAATGCTGGGATCAACTTGCGCCGGAGGCATGCGCTTGGTCATGATGACTTCTTTCATCATGAGCGACCAGCCCTGAACCATCAGGTAAGAATCCATGGCGAAGGGAGCGATACCACCGGAGATGTGGCAACTGACACACTTCGCTTCGAGAATAGGAGCCACCTCGGTGGCGTAGTCAGGAGCCACCTCCCGGTGCAGGTCTCGAACGGGAAAGTCGAGATCGCAGCCCGTAGCCTCGGTACTTACAGTCTCATCGAAGCCGTCGATATCACCCGCGACAGTGGCAGACAAGGTGTCGGCAACCGTTGTGGTACCAGCGCGCGCAGCTATGCCGAGATTCGGGCGAGCCCGCACCGGGTCAATATCGAGTCCACCGCGATACAAAACCTTGAAGCGATTGGGTTCCAGGACAACTAGCTCGCCTGCTTTACTGATACCGAGGTTTTCAGCCACCAACTGACTCTTATCAAGCAAAATTGGAATATCGAAGTTGTGCAATGTGTCCATCAGACGCACGTCATCCCGCTCATCTTCGACCGCTGAGTTAAGTCCCAGAAATGTAATGCCCTGCTGCTCCCAGGTGGTTCTTAGAAGGCGGTACTTGGGAAGTTTGTCGAAGTTTTCGACACAGGCGGAGGCGATGGAAATTATGACGACAGCCTTGCTATCGCCGTATTTACGCAGTTGATGATAGCTTCCTTCGTGGTCGAGCAGAGCAAAATTGCCCACTCTCTCAGATGCAAAACTAAGCTGAACTGTCACCAGCAATGCCACGCTCAGTAATGACTTCCAGTTTATTCGATTCATACGGGTTTTCCTCAAGCTGTTTCGCCATCCTTCGGCACAATGCTGTGATCTTATAGTCCCTGAGTTCTCAAGCTCCCTGAATGAGCAGAACACGCCGCTTCAGGCACGGGTTTTAAGGGGGGGGGTAAGCTTATCGCAATTCCTGATTCCAAACTCACCACTAGCTGTGAGCTTTTGTTACAAATTGAAACTGTCAGGTGGAGAATCGGCTGATAATTAACTGAGTATTCAATAGCTTGAATTGCAAGCCTATAGCTTGTTGAGTCTCGACCAGGCACAGGATTGGGAAATAGAACCGCAGTATTGCAAAAGATATGGTCATTGACGCCCGTCACGGTGTTTCAAGAAATAGCTGCCGTTCTGAGGAATTAGCGAGACGAGCGGTGCGTTCAATCAGCTACTGACAACTCAATATAGAATCGACAGCGCTGTATGGCTTAATATAACGTGCCACTTCGCACATTTATTTGTTTTTTTTCAGTGACTAGCCGTGTTGTGCAGAGGGTTCCTCACCGGCTTTTGATTTTTTGTGTGAACCCATAATCGGAAAAGCTTTCTATTAACGCAAAGCGTCTGAATAATTCATACATTCCCCATAGCGCCCCGATGATAACTATGAACATCATTCCCCAACGCATAAGAGCCGCAAAGAACAAGGCATCAAATACCGGCAGCTGGAATTGAAACTGGCTCAATAGATCCCCTCGCTCCAGCATCCAGTGCCAGGCACTATGGGCCACGAGGGCCGATAACAGGATCGTACCGATACGTTCCCTGACGAAATACTTGAACAGCATATTCAACAGCGGAATCACCAGGATGAGGATGGCCAGCTGTCCGATTTCGACACCCACGTTAAAGGCCAGCAGGGAAGAGAATAGATGCCCTCCAGCGAACTGCAGCGTTTCACTGAACAGAAATGAAAAACCGAATCCATGTACCAGGCCAAATCCAAACGTCACCATCCAGCGGTGTTCCAATTTCACTCCAATGATATTTTCGAACGCCATGTAGACTATCGAGATGGCGATTAAGGTTTCAATCAGAGGCGGAAACCACAGCGCACTCGGCGCAACCCCGAAGGCAGATCCGATGAGCGTAATCGAGTGGGCGATGGTAAAGGAAGTCACCACGGGAATCAGTCTGCGTATACTGCGCAGCGGTATAACCAGACAGAACAGGAACAGCAGATGGTCGATGCCTTCCAGAATGTGCATGAATCCCATGCTGATGAAACGCAGGGCTGCCTGATGCCAGCGCGGATCCAGTTCCACCAGGCCGGGATTACCAAGATAGTTGAAGACTCGTTCAGCACCCCCGGGGACCAGAAAGCGCAGCACCGTGGTAGTTAGATCCGAGAGTGTGCCCAATTGAGGGTCGATTGAAAAATCCGACTGATCCGACTGAATAGGAAAGGTGACTAACACATCCAGCACGCCCTGGCGCCAGAACAGGTTAGTGGTGTCATCCAGTGGTGGGCTCTGGATGTTCGCCATGGCTTCTTCATAACTGGTAAATGAGCGATTTGACGGCAGCGACACACGCGTCAATTGCAATTCTTTCTCGGTCAATTCGACATCATTCTCATAAAAATGCATCGACTCGGTGATGTACACCCGTGCCGCATCATTCAGGGCAAACTCCGCTTCCGAAAATTGAATATAGCCTGGCCCACGCAACGGAAAACTGATTTCCCCAAACGCCTCCATGGGTACACGCAGGAGCGCCGTCAGCTCGTTACCTTCGGGTTTGACGAACGCATATACAGTGACACGCGATGGAATGTCGTGGGCGATTGACAACGATGGAATGCAAAGTAGCAGGACAAGCAAACACAACCGGACTGAGATGCTTCGTAAAACTGTGCTGAGCAGGGCTGCAAAATATCTCATGTTTATCGTTTATTATTTAATATATTCAGTGGGTTAAGAGGGCTCTAAGTGGGCAAGTTTGGGCTTCGATCGACACCTGAATCGGAGCCTGAAACTAGCTGTCACAAATTCTTACAAGTGGTCCTCTGAAAAAATTGCATGTGAGTATACTGCCTACAAATAAGACAGTATACTCGGGCCTTGCTCTGAGAGCATGTCGACCCCTGGGTTTGTCAGTTGCCCCGGGGCTTTAAGAGGAGAACAAAAATGACAAAGATTAAAATATTGATAGGAGCAACTCTGGTAGTTGCATTGCTTGCACTCGGTGTAGCGCAATCCAAGTTACAAGAGCCTGTCGTTGCTGCTAACAATGACGTGATGGCCCCCCACTTTCTGGTTGATCCGCTGTGGCCGAAGCCACTGCCGAATCACTGGGTTATGGGAAGGACAATTGGGGTTGATGTAGACGAAAGAGACAATATTTTCGTTGTTCATCGCGATCAACCAGCAATGTTCAGTATGAATACCGAAATAGGTTTATTCGCTGGTGTTGCCGAATGTTGCACTCCCGCCCCTCCTATCCTTGAATTCGACCTC
>DMJN01000038.1 GCA_003451715.1 Gammaproteobacteria bacterium
GGAAGTGCTTTTTTCATCATCTCTGGCTTCTTGACAGCTGGTGGTTCTGGCCTATTTAAGCTTTCTGCAAACAGCTGAATTGTCTCGTTATTGTGCAGAACGCATATACACCAAACACACCTCGGAGCTTACCACTAACATGGGCCAATATACATATTTCGTTGGCTTTCTTTTCAATAGGAATGGTCTTCTACACCAGTGGCTACTGCGCCTCTCGAAACCCAGACGGTTTATGTGAAAAATATAATATTTATCTATTAAATCAATATGTTAGATACTCTCTTCAAGTATCCAGTAACGCCACCACCGGTGCGGTGGGGAACTGAGTAAGCAGCTCCTGCACCGTCATAGTCTGGCCAGGCAGCACCAGGTCTGGAGCCAGTTCGGCTATAGGCTGAAGCACGAAGCGGCGTTGATGAGCCCGTGGATGGGGTATCTCGAGCCCGGCTTGACTGCATATCCACAGGCCAAAGCAGATCAGATCCAGGTCGAGAATGCGGGCCATATTAGTCGTCTTGACCCGGTTACGACCGAAGCTGGCCTCGATCTGATGCAGTTGTTGGAGCAATTCCTGTGGCGAACACTGCGGACTCACAAAGATCGCGGCAGCGGCATTGATGAAGTTCGGCGTACCAGGCTCACAATCTACCGGCTCAGTCTCGTAGAGCGAGGAGACGATGGGTGGGTGGAAACTCAAGGCCTCCAGTTCGATATTAGCCAAACCGATGACTTCTTGTGGAGAGCCCAGAGCCGATTTGAGGTTAGACCCCAGGCTGATTATGGCCGTTAAGGAATCCTGCTCCTCAAGAATGATAGGGGGCTGACAGTTCATGTACCGCTGCAACGAAGGCCGTGACATGGTCCGGATTGACTTCCGGAGTTATACCGTGCCCGAGATTAAAAACGTGCCCATTACCAGCCCCGAAGCTGGACAGGATTGTTCCGACTTCTTCCCGAATAACTGCAGGTGAGGCATACAATATTGAAGGATCCATATTCCCCTGGAGTGCCACACTGTTACCCACTCGATTGCGAGCCTCGCCAATATCGACGGTCCAATCCAGCCCTACTGCCTGACAACCGGTCGCGACAATCGACTCCAGCCATTGACCCCCGTTCTTGGTAAAGACAATAACAGGAATCTGACGACCATCATGCTCCTTGATCAGCTTGGCTATGATGCTCTGCATATAAGCGAGGGAAAAACTTTGGTAGCTAGCGGTGGTGAGAATGCCGCCCCAGGTATCAAAAATCTGCACCGCCTGGGCACCAGCCTCGATTTGTGCATTAAGATAGTCAGCCACTGCAGCGGCCAGCTTCTGTAGCAACAGATGCATCGCCTCCGGCTGGTCATACAGGAATTGTTTGGCGATCCTGAAATCTTTGCTACTACCACCCTCGATCATATAGGTCGCCAGCGTCCATGGGCTTCCCGAGAAGCCAATAAGTGGTACCGCACCATTCAGTTCGCGGCGTATGAGTGAAACAGCATCAGTCACATAAGTCAGCTCATCGGCTACCGAAATATCGGGAAGCCGCTCCACATCCGCCGCCGTCCTTATGAGCTTGCGGAACTTGGGGCCCTCGCCTTCGGAGAAGTACAGGCCCTGGCCGAGGGCATCGGGAATGGTCAGTATGTCTGAAAAAAGAATGGTCGCATCGAACGGATAGCGGCGCAGCGGCTGCAGAGTGACCTCACAGGCTAGCTCAGGAGTTTTGCAGAGGGTAAGAAAATCTCCGGCCTGTTTACGTGTGGCTCGGTACTCAGGCAGGTAACGTCCTGCCTGTCGCATCATCCAGACGGGTGTGACATCGACGGGTTCTCTGAGTAAAGCCCGTAAAAATCGGTCATTCTTAAGCGTCACTACGGCGTATCCTCCTGGTTGAGTCCGGTGCATTCAAAGACTGATACGAGGATTGATAGTTCTCGATTACTCAGCGATTAATCCTGCGTCTGACGGATCGCTTCAGAGCTGGTTCAGTTTGAGAGATTTAACAGCCCCGAACAGTAAAATGGAACTGAGCAGCAAAAAGCGGCACCATTTTACTAGGGACCCTCTGAACAAGTATATGGCCAGAGCTGTCTTGTTATAAGCGAGAGTAGTCATCTACGTATTCAGAGGCTACCTGGACCCGTTGGCGAAATGACAGCAAACACCTGGGCTAATTGCTGGCGTGTAGCCGCCGTATATCGGATTGAATATCGCCCAATGTTCTAATCCATGGTTGCAGGGTTCGCAAGGATTGCGGAAGGTCATCAATCGCCTCCATGGCTGCGTTGCGCTCCTCGAAATTGCCGAGTACTACAACAAACCAGGGGCGATCCTGGAAGCGGGTCTCAAAATATCCGGAGTTATCGAAATCTGCTTCATATTGCACAAATTCCTGGACACTGCTTTCCGAACGTGAGCCCATGATCTGTACCGTAAAGTTGTCAGCAGGAGAACTCAGCAGGGCCTGTTCGAAGGTGGAGACATTGAGTTCTGCCGGTACAGATGCAACGGGTGATTCTGCTACTGCCGCCAGCTCAGGTTCATCAACAAGCGGAGGGTCTGGTTCCGATTGTGGTGCTTGTGGGCCGCTGGTTTCCTGATCAGTACCCACCAGTTCAACTTCGGCGGCAGTTACTACCGGTTCCGGACTTTGATTTGCACTGCCGGCGACCACCGCTGGAGTGTCAGCTGGTTCGTTTGACTGAACCGCTGCAACTACCGCTGCACTGTCATCCTCGGTGGTTTCGATGGACACTGGAATTTGTATTCGGTCACTCTCCTGCTCAAGCTCACTTAATGCGACCTGCATTTCATCTTCAACAACGGGATCCTGGAAGATGACTAACGCTGTCAGCACCACCAGCAAAACTACGGCAACGGCCCAATATTTGGTCCCGGGAATCATCAGAGCAAGTCTTGCAACATCTGGTGTTGAAGCTACGGGTTGCTTTGCTAACTCATCCGCTATCAACGCATTTATAGCGCCAGGTACTCCATTAGATGAGTTGCATAGTTCTCCCAGCCGCCCGCCAG
>DMJN01000095.1 GCA_003451715.1 Gammaproteobacteria bacterium
GGTAAAGTAGATAAAGCTATAAAGGTACACCAGACCCTTTTGGCAAGGCCCGGATTGGACACGTCCTTTTCTGACTCGACCAGACTACAACTGGCTATCGACTATATTTCCGCCGGACTATTGGATAGAGCTGAACGGCTGCTCAATGAAGTGCTTAGCGAGGATTCGGCTTCAAAATGGGATGCGCTTCGACATCTAATCACGATTTATCAAACTGAAAAAGAGTGGGAAAAGGCCATAAACTGTTCCAAGCTGCTATTGAGTAATTCTACGTACAAGAGAGAATCGGAATTACGAGCTGCAGCAGCACATTATTGTTGCGAGCTAGCCGAAAAGTCATTGGATGAAGGCCATGGCAGCAAAGCAAGAGAGCAGATAAAATGCGCATTCAGTTTCGACCGGGGCAATGTCAGGGCTTCCTTAATTCAGGCGAAGATTGAACAACGGCTTGGGAACTATAAATCGGCCATCAAATATCTTATAAAGGTTCGCACTAATAACCCTGAATTTGTTAGCCAGGTGCTAGGGCCACTTGCGGAGTGTTATGAGCAGCTGCAAAATCTGCCGGAATACGAGAAATTACTGACTAATTCCCTGCCTGAAGAGCCGGATGTCAGTGTAGTTCTTGCTCTATCGGAGCTGGTAAAGAGCCGTGCCGGGGATGAGGCGGCGATCGAGTTCCTTAATGACTACCTGAGCAAAAAGCCTTCGCTTGTTGGTCTGGTTGAGTTATTACGACTGCAAATCCCCAAGGCTGATGCCGAGGTGAGTAGCAACCTGAGTTTACTACAACAGATGGTCGACAATTTGCTCCGCAAGAAACCGGCTTATCAGTGCAACCATTGTGGCTACGAATCCCGCAGTCTCTATTGGCTCTGCCCAAGCTGCCAGAAATGGGACAAAATTAGACCTATACTGGATGTGAGTGTTTCCTGATTCGATAATCAGGCAGTGGGGAGGGAGGAACTCTTTTGAAGTCTGCTACACCCAGGACAACAAATGGAGCGTTGTAAGTGACCAAAAGAATCATCATCGCACTGGACTTTGATACAGCCCTGCAGGCTAAGAATCTGTTGGCACAGCTGGATCCATCTCTGTGCCGCGTGAAAATCGGTAAGGAGCTATTTACGGCCAGCGGGCCAAAACTGGTAAGAGAAGTCATCTCCAGCGGATTCGATGTATTCCTGGATCTAAAATTTCATGATATTCCGAATACAGTGGCACGAGCCGTCAAGGTAGCCGCCGACTTGGGAGTATGGATGCTTAATGTCCATGCCTCTGGTGGCCTCACCATGATGGAGCAGGCGCGACTGGCATTGGAGGACATGGACTCTAGGCGACCGCTGTTAATCGGAGTCACGGTACTTACCAGTATGGGAAAAGAAGACTTGCAACAAATCGGTATCGTGAGCAATCCCGAAGAACAGGTGAGCAAATTGGCATTTCTAAGTCGGGATGCCGGACTGGACGGTGTGGTGTGCTCCGCCGCCGAGACCCACCTTCTGCGAGCTCAACTACCTGATGATTTCTGCCTGGTCACTCCAGGTATTCGCCGCGCCGAGGATGCTGCCGAAGACCAGAAGCGTATCGTCGGCCCAGCGGAAGCTATCCAGAATGGCAGCAACTATCTGGTGGTGGGGCGGCCCATTACTCGTGCCGAATCCCCGAATGATGCCCTGATTGAATTCAATTCCGTTGTGGCTGGCGTTAGCTAGGTTCTCTGCTAGACTCAGACGAGCGACAATGATGTCGTTCAATTAACGATAAGGAAATCATTATGAGTAGACTAGCCTGGATAAAGGCGGTGTTCACCGCCTTGCTTTTGACTTTCACTCCTTTGGCCATGGCGGCAGATATCCCGGCTGATACCACCCAGCAGGTGTCTCAGCTGGATATCAATAGCGCGGATGCGACCACGATAGCGGAATCGCTTGAAGGAATCGGCATGGTTAAGGCAAGAGAGATTGTTGCCTATAGGGAGATGTTTGGAAAGTTTCGATCGGTGGATGAGTTAATAGAGGTGCAGGGCATTGGCGAAGCGACGGTTGAGAAGAATCGGCATCGCATCCTGATTGTCAATAATTAGCAGCTCTTAAACTTTTTATGTTCTACAAGGCACTTTCACTATGTCGTGAAAGTGCCTGTTTTTTTCTGCTGAAAAAACTATCAAGCCAGCTATAATAGCCAGCTTCACAGCGACAAACCGGATGCTGCTCAATGTCGACGCTGGCGTTATTTGCAGGACTCTTTCTCGCCTCATTGTTGTTAACCGGTGTTCTCCGCAACCTGGCGCTCCGCGTACGCCTGATGGATTTACCAGTGGATCGTAGCGCGCACTCCCAACCTATACCTTCAGGTGGAGGTATAGCCATTGTCTGCCTATTTGCACTGTTGGCATCTTACTATTTTATTGCAGGCGTTATTCCGCTCGCCGAGTATATGGCCCTGAGCGGTGGAGTGGCCATTGCCGTGGTGGGATTGATTGATGACCTCAGCCACCTCGACCTGCGTTGGCGATTACCGCTGCAGTTTGGCTCCGCTATCTGGTCAGTGTGGTGGCTGGGTGATGTTCCGCCCATAGGCATTGGTGACTGGGCACTACAGGTGCAATGGCTGCTCAATGGGATGGCCATAGTTGCACTGGTGTATCTACTGAATCTTTACAACTTCATGGACGGTATTGACGGCCTGGCTGGTAGTGAATTGTTGTTTGTAAACCTGAGTTGCCTGCTGTTCGTTATAGGCAATGAAGATCAGGTGCTGGGCGTGTTGTCAGGTGCGCTGTTGGCGGCCGGAGCCGGTTTTCTGGTGTGGAACTGGGCACCTGCCAAGATCTTTATGGGGGACGTGGGCAGCGGATTTATCGGTTTCACGCTGGGCGTACTGGCCCTGTTCTCGATGCACCACGGCAGTATGACGGTGTGGACCTGGGTAATTCTGCTGGCGGTGTTTATCACCGATGCAAGCTATACCCTGGCACGGCGTTACCTGGCCGGAGAGAGGTGGTTCGAAGGCCATGCCTGCCATGCCTATCAAAATGCGGCCAGAAAGTATAATAGTCACGGCAAGGTGACGATAACCATACTAATGATTAATTGCCTCTGGTTGGCACCGCTGGCCTGGATTTCAGTTCAGCAGCAGCAACTGGGTGTATACTTGGCCGTCATTGCAATATTTCCATTGGCGTTGTTGGCGGGAAAATTTAGAGCTGGCACAACGATTTAACGTTGCATCATTGCGAGAATAGCTTGCTCATGCAGCGATGATCAGGCCAATTATTTGGCAAGGGTAGTTATGCACTTATATACGATTCCATTATCGCGCTCCATCAAGCAGATTCTTATGATGCTAGCCGACAGCATCATGATCGTAGTGGCACTGGCGCTATCGTTTACCCTGTTGGGGAAGGATTTTTTCGCGCTGGACCCGCCATTCTATTTCTATATGGCAATTGCTACCGCGCTGAGTATTCTGGTATTTGTTCGAATTGGGCTGTATCGCGCCATTGTGCTCTATATGGGATTGCAGTCGGGTTTCGTACTGTTGCAGGGTGTCACCTTAGCCACCTGTTTCCTGGCAGCTTCCTATTTCTTTTCATTAACTCCCGAATCGACGGATTATTCAATTCTACCAATCTTCTGGATGATTGCTCTGCTGTTCATCGGGGGAAGCCGTTTTCTGGCAAAAGTTTTCCTGCAGAGCCTGATTCAGAACTTCCGCCCCAAAGAACCGGTAATTATCTACGGAGCCGGCAGCTCAGGCATGCAACTGGTGGTGGCTTTTCAGAATGGTGATCAATATCTGCCGGTAGCATTTGTCGATGACAGCCACCGCATGCTGGGAAGTACCGTACACGGCATTCGAGTCTACAGCCCGAATTCACTATACGAACTCATTGAAAGCTTCTCAGTCAGGCAAATCCTATTGGCGATCCCTTCCGCCACACACGCAGAACGGAAAGAGATTCTCAATCGCCTCGAACACCTGCCGGTGCATGTAAGAACTGTCCCAGACCTGTTCGACATGGTGTCGGGCAAAGTGGGTGTTGATGAAGTTCGCGATATCGACATCGAAGATTTGTTAGGTCGTGATACAGTACCGCCAAATCCAGAATTACTGGGGGCGTGTATAAAT
Source organism: Gammaproteobacteria bacterium (assembly GCA_003451715.1). Lineage (GTDB taxonomy): Bacteria > Pseudomonadota > Gammaproteobacteria > Pseudomonadales > Pseudohongiellaceae > UBA9145. The sequence continues at coordinate 4,135 of DMJN01000095.1, forward strand.
GGCCAATCTGTAATGGTCACAGGGGCTGCAGGCTCCATTGGCTCTGAATTATGCAGATTAATCGTCAGCATCAATCCTGCCCGGATAATTCTGTTAGATTCTTTCGAGTATGGTCTCTATGAAATAGAGAGTGAGCTCAGAGAAAAATTGTTAAGCATCGAAAACGGTGACAAGATCGAAATAGTTGCCTTGCTGGGCTCTGTTTGTAACAAGGCTCAAATGGAAAATACCATAAGGAGCTTCGCTGTCGATACTGTTTATCATGTAGCGGCGTACAAACAAGTGCCAATGGTTGAGAAGAACATTGTTGAAGGCGCCCAAAATAATATATTTGGCACCTTGATCTCCGCACAAGCTGCTGAGAAATACAGGGTCAAAAATTTTGTATTGATTTCAACCGATAAAGCAGTGCGGCCAACCAATTTCATGGG
>DMJN01000337.1 GCA_003451715.1 Gammaproteobacteria bacterium
CGCACCAGGTCAGGGCCAGGGGTCGGCCCCTCACCTTCAGCGCTCTCGATCAATTTCAAGAAAATGCCGTCCTGATCCGTCAGGAACACGAACCGCTCACCGTTGGGCGCTGTAGTCGGCGCTGAAACGAATTCCACGCCCTCCGACTGGAGGTAGGCGAAGTCGCCATCGAGGTCGGGGGTCGAGTAGGTAGCGTAAGCCATCCCGATGTGATTCAGCTTGGCGTAGGGCGGCTCTTCGCGATAGGAATTACCCCTGAATTGTACCGTGTCGACGAAGGGCTGTGTGGGCGGATCTGTCAGGCTATGCAGCGAGACGTGGATCAGGTAGTCCTCCGGAAACCCGAGCGACTGCGCGAAGGTTGTGCTCGTCTCCGGTCCTGCCGGGTAGATCTCACCTATAAAACCCAATGTGTCGTAGAAGGCTCGCTGGAGTTCCAGGTCGGTCGTGTTTAGCCCGAAATAGCCTTGGCGCAAGAGCCCGAGATCGGCCTGGGTGACCTGGGTCACGCGAACGCCGAGTTCCCCGCTTGGCATACCGGGAACAGTTACCTCGATTGTGTTCTCCTTACTAAGGTTCAACGCTACGACGACCTCGCCATTCCCGTTGAAGTCCTGCGGCTCAACAACACTGCGGCCGTTGACATTGATCCACGCGTTGTCGATGCCCTCATCCTGAAGGACCAGCTGCGCCGGACCGTCGATGGCCCTGAACGTAGCCGAGTAGGTAGTCGGTTTTCCTTGCACGAGCTGGTAGGTCTCCGGCCCGAAGCGAGTCAGGTTAGCCTCGCTCGTAGAGGCGCCGGGCGCAAACGTCAAAAGGCCCAGAAACAACATTGCTCCGCCTGCTCTGAGACCCGGGGCTGGACTCGTGTGGATACTCTTGATTCTTATCATATAAGTTTCTCCAGTCACAAGAAGTCACTTCCTGTGATAGTAAACGATGTCGCTGACACAATCCGCGAAACCGTGTGTGGTGGGCTTCGCGGTGGGCTTGGTGCGAAAACAAAAAATAAAAATCGAATAATGCAACATAACATGGTTTGCGAATCTTTGGTCATCAAATACAGTTTTCGTTCTGCAGTAGGTGCTGATAAGTTAAAGCGCATTTTGCGACAATTTAGCGCATGAACCGGTCAATAATGTGAAGTAGAATCCACATCTGGCTGTTTCGCAGATCCAGCGGATTTTAAGAAAAACAAGAGAGGACGTTAGATGACTACGTATAGATTTCCGGAAGGCGCAGCTTTGGTATTTGGTGGATCGGGTGGATTAGGTTCAGGCATTGTCGAGTTACTGAGCAAATGTGGGACAGATATCGCCTTCACTTACTTAACCAATAAAGAGGCTGCAGACGCGAATATTGCAAGGGTGGAGGGAAACGGTCAGAAGGCAATCGCCGCCAGTGTGGATCTTCTGGATGCTGGAAAAGTTGACGACTTTGTTAACTCTGCCAAATCTGAATTCGGAAGAATTCATTCAGTTGTTTTTGCCACAGGCCCATTTCTGCATATCTTGCCACTACTGGAAGCGAATCCGGAAGATGTCTACAAGACATTGGATACGGACATAAAAGGTTTTTATCATGTATTAAGAGCTGCGGTGCCTGCACTTAGAGAAGGCGGAGGTGGCTCGATAACAGCACTAACAACGGCAGCAATTCATAAGTACATCAGCACAGACGCACTCTCATCAGTACCCAAATCTGGAGTGCAACATTTATGTACAGCCATTGCCCGTGAAGAGGGGCACAACGGCATACGTGCAAATTGTGTCGCAGTTGGCTTGATTGCGGTTGGGCTTTCTCAAGAAATAGATTCACCACCCGGCGGAATTCTTGACCAATGGATGCAACAGGTAGCGCTGGGTCGACCCGGAGCGCCAGAGGAGTTATTTGATACTGTCGTTTTTCTCGCCTCTGAAAACGCAGGTTATATCAGCGGTCAATCATTACCCGTTGATGGTGGTTATTCGGCGTAGGATTCCGAAAAACTATTACACCATCAACCAACTAGTAATGGTTATCAGCCCATACATTCCTTGCAGAAAGCGACCAGCTTACTATTGTATTTAGCCGTTTCGTCAATAAACGGCGCATGCCCTGAGTCAGCCATCTCGACCAATCGCGCGGCGGGATTAATGACCTTTACGCTACGGCAGATAGCCGGATCCACCACGGCATCGTAGGCACCCACAAAACTGAGAATCGGCATCGATAGTTGAGCGAGAATGTCCCGTTGATCGAGTGGACCCAGTTCCCCTAAAGTCTGCGCGGCCATTGGAGAGGCTTCGGTGAAGATGCGCCACATCCAATGAATCTGCTCCTGGCTTATTTCCGTTGCACAAACACCTTGCGCCAGCGCTGCCAGAAAGTTGATTCGATCTGCATTCATTGCCGCGAGGGTTTCCGCCAGCACCTCTTCTGTCCCGCCATGGGGGTAATCAGGTTTTTGCAGGTAAGCAGGAGTGGCTCCACAGGTCAACACGAGCCCGGCGCAGGTATCACCCAGGTTCCTGGCTGCCTCTACCACTACGGCTCCGCCCAATGACCAGCCATTGAGGACTACGCGAGTTAATCCCAGGTAATTGATCAGTTCGAGAAGGTCGCCGGCGATGTCATTGATTCCCATATCTGCAAAATCTTTGCTGCTTTGTCCGCAACCGCGATGATCGATCAACACCACGCGAAGTTTGTTGGCGCGCAGTTCTGCCAGTGAGTAATCCCAGAGGCGGCAACTCATACCCCAACCATGCACCAGAACAATGGCCTCGGATCCACTGCCGTAGTCTTCGTAATAAACTTGCTTGTTATCTTCACGTGTCAGGAATGCCATTGTTCGTAATTCTCCTTTCTCAGTAATACGAAAGTGTTTGCCTTGAGCTCATCGAACAGAGCATCGAGGGCGAGAGCTTCTGGATTTATTAGCCGTTGGTAGACGAAACTGATGACCAATTCTCCATACTGCAATATAAAGTTTCAATTATGTATAACTTTTGTTACCGGGCTAAACAATTCGATGAATGTTCTCCCAAGCGAAACAAATCACTCATCAATACAACGTTAACGATTTTTAGTGCGCACCTTACCTAACGTGCCCGGGCGATAGCGCGAGTGTAGTGGCAATACTTATGCCACAGGAGGTTCAGGCGACGACCCAGACTTCTTTTGTGGTTACCAGACTCTTGTATTTCAAACCCGTGAGATAACTTGCTTGTTTACGTCTAGCAAGTATAAGATTGGTCGATGCAAAGTCAACGGTGGTCCAGGCATCGGCACGCGCTCCGATGCGCAGAGGAGAACATCTCCCTTGTGGAGTTTTGAAACCGAACCAGAATTCCAGGCTGAGCTAGACTGGATCAAAGAATTTACGCGTACAGAGATCGAGCCGCTCGATCTCGTCTTTCGCGGGCCAGGTGATCCCTGGGATCCTTATTCACCTGCTGCCAGGGCAATGGCACCATTGCAAGAATCCGTCAAAGAAAAAAACCTCTGGGCCTGTCACCTTGGTCCAGAGTTGGGTGGTGCGGGTTTCGGCCAGGTCAAACTTGGCCTGATGAATGAAATTCTTGGCAGAAGCCGTTTTGGACCGAGTGTGTTTGGTTGTCAGGCACCGGATTCCGGCAATGCAGAAATTCTTGCTCACTATGGAACGCCTGAACAAAAGGAACGATTTCTGCAACCATTGCTGGATGGCAAGATAGCTTCTTGTTATTCAATGACCGAACCACAGGCAGGTGCGGATCCTGCCGAATTTACTTGCCGTGCTCAGCGTGATGGAGATGAGTGGGTTATCAATGGCGAGAAATGGTTTGCATCCCATGCGCGCTTTGCAGAGTTTTTGCTGGTGATGGTTGTCACTAATCCAGAGCGTAAGATCCATGAAGGGGCGTCGATATTACTGGTAGAAAAAGGTACGCCAGGGTTTGAAATATTACGCAACTCTGCGGTGGGCCCCTATATCGAACAGGGTGATGGCGTGCATGGTTATCTTCGCTTCACAGATTGTCGAGTGCCTTCAAACAATCTCCTGGGTGAAGAGGGAAAAGGATTTCTGGTTGCACAAACTCGACTGGGTGGCGGACGGGTTCATCATGCCATGCGCAGTGTGGGCGTACTTAATAAAGCGCTGGATATGATGTGCGAGCGAGTATTGAGTAGAACCACTAAAGGTGAACTGCTGGCGAATAAACAGCTCACTCAGGAGAAGATTGCCGACACTTACACGCAAATTTTGCAGTATCGACTGCATGTGCTGTACACCGCATGGCTGATTGACAAACACAAGCAATACAATCGGGAAGTGCGCAAAGAGATCGCAGCAATAAAGGCTGAGACTCCCAAAATACTGCAAGAGGTTATCTACCACGCCATGCATCTGCACGGTAGTCTGGGCATGTCTGACGAAGTGCCTTTCATGACTATGTGGGCAAACATACCAGAGATGGGAGTGGTTGATGGCCCGACTGAAGTGCACAAAGTCACTGTTGCACGATCTGTTTTGCGAGATTATGCGCCGGCTAACGGTCTGTTTCCGACTTATCATATTCCAGCACAATATGAAGCGGCCATGGAAAAATACGGACACTTTTTGGATCCAAAAGAGTCAGACGGCTGACAAATACGCTGGAATCGAACCAACATGAATTCTGAATTACAACTTTAATTGGAGCGCGAGTACTGAATTATGACTGCTCAAGATACCATGCAAAACAATACTAATGGGGCATCCTCGACAGACTATGATGTCGTCGTAATTGGCGCCGGATTCTCCGGACTGGGGTTGCTCCATTACCTGAAGCAGCAAGACCTGTCCGTTAGGGTCTTCGACAAGGCAGATAATATTGGTGGAACCTGGACATGGAACCGGTACCCGGGGGCACGAGGAGATAGCGAGACTTACTACTACTGCTTTACCTTCTCGCAAGAATTGCTACAGGAGTGGAGTTGGTCCGAGCGCTATCCTGCCTGGGGCGAGATACTCGAGTATCTTCAATTTTTGGCAGACCGATGCAATCTCATGCCGGACATACAGTTAGAGACCACTATCGAAAGTGCAATCCACGACAACGAGAGTGGCAGATGGATAGTTAGGACGAGTACTGGCGACACTTATACCTGCAAGTATTTTGTGAGTGCTATGGGT
>DMJN01000047.1 GCA_003451715.1 Gammaproteobacteria bacterium
CCACTGCGGAATGCTGCGACGCTCTACCACAGCGCCTGATCGCCAGCCGCGTCCATCCACCACTTGCTCGTTCGCCAGTACCGTCTGATCCACCGGGTCCCAGTTGACTTCAGCCTCTTTCTTGTAGACCAGGCCTTTCTCAAACAGGCGCGTGAAAAACCATTGTTCCCAACGGTAGTAGTCACGGTGGCAGGTGGCTAGTTCCCGAGACCAGTCGAAGGCGTAACCCAGGCGTTGCAACTGCTCACGCATGTAGTCGATATTGTCGTAGGTCCACTTGGCTGGCGGCACCTTGTTCTGCATGGCGGCATTTTCAGCAGGAAGACCAAAGGCATCCCAGCCCATGGGTTGGAGCACGTTCTTGCCCAGCATACGATGATAGCGGGCGATGACATCGCCGATGGTGTAATTCCTGACATGCCCCATATGCAGGTTACCACTGGGGTAGGGAAACATAGCCAGGCAGTAAAACTTCTCCTTACCAGGATCTTCCGTCGCTCGAAAGCTGTCGTGTTGCTGCCAATAGGATTGAGCGCTTGACTCAACCTCCTGGGGCAAATATTGCTGATCGATATTCTTCATCGCTTTAAATTGCTGCCCATAGCATTTGATTTATATTGTGCCTTCCATTCATTTTCTTTTGCGCTTTCGCCTTCTCCTGTAGATGCTTTTCTATGCTACGTCGCAAAACCCGCAAGCATAACCCAGACCTGCAGTGACAGGTAGTGGCTGGCTGTAAAAAACCCGTTGCGAATTAATGAATTCAAGCTGAAGATTCCAATCACTATGTGGCTTGCTGGACGAGGGCTTAGAGTGATTTTTTGCGGGTGTCAACCAGTCTCGAGGTCACCTTGAGCAACTTGATCTGGCGGCTGTCCGCATTCAGGACGGTAACCAGGAAGGGACCTATATTAATAGTCTCATCACGCTCTGGTATGTGGCCGAATTGCTGTAATACCAGGCCGCCGATGGTAGTAAATTCCTGGTCGCTGAAGTTGGTATCAAAATAGTCATTGAACTCATCCACCGGCATGAGTGCCTTGACGATATGGTTTTCCTCATCAAATTTCTTAATATAGCTTTCATCGTCGACGTCGTACTCGTCTTCAATCTCACCAACAATTTGCTCCAGCACATCTTCGATGGTAACTGCGCCACATACACTGCCATACTCATCTATAACGATAGCCATGTGTTGACAAGTTTCTCTAAATTCCTTTAGCAACACATTTAGGCGTTTGCTTTCAGGAACAAAGGTGGCAGGTCGCACAACATCCTTTATATCGAGTTTGTCCATTTTGCCGTTTAGAATTAGTGGCAGTAAATCTTTGGCGAGTAAAATGCCCATCACGTTGTCTACGTTGTCGCCAGTAACGGGAAATCTCGAATGAGAAGCTTTGGTGACCAGTTTGATAATCTCATTTGGTGAAAGCTTGACTGGTACAGTGACCACTTGCGACCGGGGAATCATGATGTCGCGTACCTGCATACTGGAGACTTGCAGGGCGCCTTCGATAATGCCGAGTGCGTCGGCATCGAGTACCTGGTCTTGCTCGGCGTTACGCAATAACTCGAGCAAGCTCTTGGTGTCGGTGGGCTCGTCGGAAAAGACCTGTGCAATTTTATCGATCCAAGAGCGAGGTCTTGGATCGATACTAGGTTGGTCGTTGGGCATGCGTTGGTCTCTCTGGTTTCTCCAAACCTGTGAAATCAGGATCACCCTACCAAATATGGATTCGGGAATCCAAGTATTTCAAGCGCCTTGATTTCCAGCCTTTCCATGGCTTCGGCTCTGCTGCTGTCATCGTGCTGGTAACCGAGTAGATGCAGCACTCCATGAATGAGTAGATGGGCGCAGTGAGCCTGTTGCGTCTTACCCTGCTCACAGGCCTCCCGCTCCAGGATGGCCGGGCAGATTACTACGTCACCCAGCGGTTCAGTTGGTAAGTTCTGCGTTACTGCGGCAGGTAACTCTACCGGAAAGGACAGCACATTGGTGGCGTGGGGTTGGCCGCGGAACTGTGAATTAAGTGATTCGGCTTCCGCTTCATCTACAAACCGAAGACTGATGCTGCAGGTTCTTTCTGTGTCAACCAGATCCATAACTATCTTAATCCAGTTTGCGCAGACATCCTGTTCGGGAACCCAGTGGTAATCACAATCGTTGCTGATTTCAACTGTCACGTTCATTGAATTGAGAAGCTTCCTGACCGCTGATTTGAGAGACGGAGCTTCTATCAAATTCATCGTAGGCTTCGACGATCTTCTGCACCAGCCGATGTCTCACTACGTCTTTGGCGTTGAAATAAGTAAAGTTTATCGCGTCGATACCTTTCAATACCTTGCTCACATGCACGAGTCCCGAACGGGTGCCTTTCGGCAGGTCTATCTGGGTTACGTCACCGGTTATTACCGCCGTCGAACCAAAGCCGATACGGGTTAGAAACATTTTCATCTGAGCACTGGTCGTGTTCTGGCTCTCGTCGAGGATTATGAAAGAGTTATTGAGTGTTCGACCGCGCATGTACGCCAGTGGCGCAACTTCGATTACATTCTTCTCGATGAGTCTTCCGACTTTCTCGAACCCAAGCATTTCGTACAGAGCGTCATACAAGGGTCGCAGATACGGGTCAATTTTCTGAGTCAAATCCCCGGGCAGGAATCCCAGCTTCTCGCCAGCTTCCACTGCAGGTCTAACCAGTAGTAGCCGGTTTACCTGCTCTTTGGATAAGGCTTCGACAGCACATGCCACCGCCAGATAAGTCTTGCCGGTGCCCGCTGGGCCTATACCGAAACTGATATCGTTGCCATGAATTCCACGCACATAGTGCTTCTGGTGTTTGCCGCGAGGCTTGATGGAAGACTTTGACGTCTTTATCAGCAGGTCGTCATCTTCATCCTCGAATCCTTCCATCGCTAATAAATTGACTTCCTGCAAGGCCAGGTGAACCTGGTTGGGATTGAGGAGAGTGCCATGGCTGGTAGCGGAGTAGAGTGACTCGAGAATACGGGAGCCGATGGCAACCGCGGCTTCGCTGCCGGACAATTGAAATACATTACCTCTCTGCTGAATTTTCAGGGTGAGAAAGGATTCAATTTGATGGATGTGTTCATTGAGTCGCCCGCAGAGGTTGGATAATCGCTGGGCATTGTCAGGTACTAGGGTCAGACTTTGAGTAAGGGTTGCCATACAGGCGTGAGATCCTCTCAGGATTTGAATTAGGCGAAGTATATCAAGCTATTAAGCGTAATACGCCGCTAATGTGGACAAATTACAGGCTTCCCAGCAGGGAATTCGGCAAAGCATCGGTAATGGTCACAGTAGCGAAGCTACCGATGAGGCTCTCATCTGCGCATTGGAAATTCACCACACGGTTATTTTCCGTGCGACCCTGCAAGTCGGCGCGATGCTTCTTCGATTGCCCTGTCACCAACACCTGCTGCTCAGTGCCCACCATGGATTCGCTAATGGCAGCTGCTTGTTTGACAATCTGGGATTGTAGAGTGGCCAGCCGATGTTTCTTCTCCCGTTCAGGCGTTGCGTCATTCAGTTCGGCAGCTGGAGTGCCGGGGCGAGCGCTGAAGATAAAGCTGAATGAAGTATCGAAACCGATTTCCATGATCAGCTTCATGGTGTCTTCAAAATCCCGATTGGTTTCGCCGGGAAACCCAATGATGAAATCGGAAGACAGGCTGATCCCGGAGCGTAATGTCTGAATCTTGCGAATAATCGATTTGTATTCGAGTACGGTATGGCCACGCTTCATGGCCGCCAGGATTCTATCGGAACCACTCTGCACCGGCAGGTGTAAATGAGAGACCAGTTCCGGAACCGATGCATAGACATTCACCAGGCTTATGGAGAACTCCACCGGATGGGAAGTAGTGAATCGAATGCGATCGATTCCATCGATGCTGGCAATGTAATTGATGAGCAAAGCCAGGTCGATAATCTGACCTGCATGACTGAGTCCGCGGTAAGCATTGACGTTCTGTCCCAGTAGATTGATCTCCCGCACGCCCTGAGCCGCCAGGTGCACCGCTTCGGCGAGTACGTCATCCAGCGGCCTGCTCACTTCCTTTCCGCGTGTATAGGGGACTACACAGAAGCTGCAATACTTGCTGCAGCCTTCCATGACGGTGAGGTAGGCCTGACAGGAATTTGCTGCGGGCTGTGGCAGGTGGTCGAATTTTTCGATCGCTGGAAAACTGATATCCACCACCGGTTTTCCCGTGCTCGCTTTCGCAAGCATTTCCGGTAACTTGTGGAGTGTCTGCGGGCCAAACACCACATCGACAAATGGTGCTCGTTTGCCGATTGCTGCACCCTCCTGACTGGCTACACATCCGCCAACGGCTATTTTTAAATCGGGATTGTTTTGCTTCAGGCTGCGCCAGCGCCCCAGTTGATGGAAAACTTTTTCCTGAGCCTTTTCCCTGATAGAGCAGGTATTGAGCAGTAATAGATCAGCCTTGGCAGGATCGTCTACCAGGGTTGCGGCGTGGGATTCCCTCAGCAGATCCAGCATGCGAGCAGAATCATAGTCATTCATCTGGCAGCCATGGGTCTTGATGAATACCCTGGTAGGATCGGTATTGGATTGTTGCGTCATGTGCTTGCCTGGTGGGGTTTCACTGTAGCGGTCAGCTTCCTAAAAAAGGGGGCGAATTATAACAGCAAAAACCGCGCGCATTTAAGCGACTGCGGCGTATGTTGTTTGGGTAATCGCGGTAGAATCAGCGAGCAATTTTGCGATAAATAGCGCAGAATGGCTTGAATTTCATCAATTTTGCCAGATATCAGGGGTGTGCCCGGTGACTCGGCGCTGAAGCACCGATACGCTTCGAGGCCGCCTCTGCCTGATGTTCGATACTTTACTCTAAGAGACTGATTTTA
>DMJN01000328.1 GCA_003451715.1 Gammaproteobacteria bacterium
GGATACTCACGACTGAAATCAAAATTTGACACGGCTTGGAATCTCTTAACTTATGAAAGGTAAGCGTTTATATTCGCAGAAGTGCGCGATCTTCGGCTCCTGCGGCTTCTATTGCAAGTGGTTTATAGCACATCAAAATTCGATATCAACCGTAAAATTGCTGCTGCCAGCACCCGCAAGGGATACTGGAACCCGCGATTCCCCTGATTACAAGGTGTTTGAGTGAATAGAACCAGGATTGTTGTACTTGGACTCCTTGTGGTGCTTGCAGCCAGCTATTTTATATTCGACCTGGGGCAGTATCTGACGCTGGATTATGCCCAGGCCCAATTGGCCAGAATCCAGGAATTTCGAGACCAGAATTTCGCACTGACGGCACTCGTCTATTTTTCCATCTATGTACTGATTGCAGCTCTATCCATACCGGGCGCTTTGATCATGACTTTACTCGGAGGGATGATCTTCGGTCTGTTGTGGGGAACCATCATCGTCTCCTTCGCCAGCACTATTGGTGCAACCCTGGCATTCCTGGTTTCCCGCTTGCTGTTAAGGGACTGGGTAGAGTCTCGCTTTGGAGCCTACCTCGCTCCCATTAACCGGGGCATCGAGAAAGACGGTAATTTTTACCTGTTCAGTATCCGCATGGTGCCCCTGTTTCCTTTCTTCATGGTAAACCTCCTCATGGGGCTGACAAGTATCAGTACCGTCTCATTCTATCTGATCAGCCAGGCGGGCATGTTATTGCTTACGGTGATTTACGTAAACGCGGGATCACAGCTTGCCCAGATTACTTCCCTTTCCAGTCTGGTGAGTGGCTCGGTAATTTTCTCAGTGGTGCTACTGGGGCTCGTGCCCCTGGTAGCGAAGCAGCTGATTAACGTCATGCAACGTAACAAGATCATGCGAGCGTTTCCCAGGCCCAGGCAGTTCGATGCTAACGTCGTGGTAATTGGTGCTGGCTCGGCGGGATTGGTTGCAGCACTCATCGTCGCGGGAGCCAAGGCCAAGGTGATTCTGATCGAAAAGGACAAGATGGGTGGCGACTGTCTGAACACCGGCTGTGTGCCCAGTAAAGCGTTGTTGCGCAGCGGCCGGATTATGTCCTACATCAGGCGTGCCGGTGAATTTGGCATCGAGGATGCCAGTGGACAGGTAAACTTCGCAGCGGTTATGCAGCGGGTACAAAAAATTATTGCGACGATCGAGCCTCATGATTCGGTGGAGAGGTTCACTTCCCTCGGTGTCGAATGCATCGCTGGCGAGGCGCATATAGAGTCTCCCTATACCGTGACGGTGGGTGAACGCCGTATCAATACCCGTTCCATAATCCTGGCCACGGGAGCGCGACCATTGGTTCCGGACATCGCCGGCCTCGATCAGATCGATTACCTGACCTCCGATACGATCTGGTTTCTGCGTGAGCTTCCTCAGCGCCTGCTGGTTGTCGGCGGCGGCCCTATTGGTTGCGAACTCGCGCAGGCCTTTCATAATCTCGGATCTGACGTAACCCAGGTGGACATGGCGCCTCGGCTCTTGCCACGCGAAGATCCGGAAGTGTCCGAAGCAGTGATGAATAAATTCAGACGCAGCGGCATAACGCTGCTTACCGATCACAAACTGACAAACTTTGGAATTAGCGCTAATGGCAACTTCATGGAGGCGGAACACCAGAGTGAGACTGTTAGAATCGAATTCGACGAGGTGTTACTGGCAATCAGCCGCAAAGCCAATGTGGAAGGATTCGGCTTGCAAGAATTGGAGATGCCGCTTACGGCTCAAGGTACTGTGCAGACCAATGATGCCATGCAGACCGCCTATCCCAATATTTATGCCTGCGGTGATGTAGCCGGTCCCTACCAGTTTACCCACATGGCATCATTTCAGGCCTGGTTCGCCTCACTCAATGCGATGCTCGGTGGGCTGTGGCGATCCCGTGCCAACTACAATGCAGTCCCCTGGGCTACTTTCACCGATCCGGAGGTTGCCCGAGTCGGACTCAGCGAAGAGGAAGCGAAGCAACACAATATCGAATACGAACTTACCCGTTATGATCTGGACCACCATGATCGTTCCCTGGCAGATGGTGAAGCACATGGCTTTATCAAAGTGTTAACGGTGCCAGGCAAAGACCGGATACTGGGCGTCACCATTGTGGGCTATCATGCGGGCGAACTGATTAATGAATTTGTGTACGCCATGACTCATGGTATGGGGCTGAAAAAAATATCGGCGGTTACGCATATTTATCCCACGCTGTCCGAGAGTAATAAGGCCGCAGCCAATGCTTGGTGCAGCGCGCGCCTGCCTGAAAAGTATTTCCCGCTGCTGGAGAAGTATTTTCGGTGGCGACGGAGTGGCCGATAATCACTAGCAAACATCGTGGACTGAATTAAGGAGTCTGGATTGAATAGCAAGGCAGAATTACAAGAAAAAGTGTCGGCGCGTTATGGTGAAGGCGCCCAGGAAAGGCAAGAGGCGCTTTGCTGCCCTGTCGACTATGACTCGAGTTTACTGGAGTTATTGCCTGCAGAAATTGTTGAGAGAGACTACGGCTGCGGAGATCCTTCACGCTATGTGCAGCGGGGGGACACGGTGCTCGATCTGGGCAGTGGCGGTGGAAAAATCTGCTACATGGCGGCACAACTGGTAGAGCAGGGTGGCCGGGTCATCGGTGTCGACATGACCGACGAGATGCTTGGTCTGGCGCGCAGACATCAGTCAGACATGGCAGCTAAGCTTGGCGAGAATCGCGTCGAGTTTCTAAAGGGATATATACAGGATCTGGCACTGGATGTTGCGGCAGAAGAACGTTATATCGAAGCACACCCGGATGGTTCTGAGGAAGAGCTGCGGCAATGGCGGGCACAGCAACGCGCCGAACAGCCCCTGGTGGCGAATGACTCTATCGATCTGGTGGTGTCGAACTGAGTGTTGAACCTGGTCAATGAATCGGATCGACAGCAGATGATTGAGGGGATCTTCAGGGTGCTGAAACCAGGTGGGCGAGTGGCTATCTCTGATATCGTCAGCGATGAAATCGTGCCACAACATCTGCGTGACAACGATGAGCTCTGGACGGGTTGTATCTCCGGAGCATTCCAGGAGCAGCAGTTCGCCCAGGCATTCCTGGATGCGGGATTTGTGTTGGTTAATTGTGACAAATGGGATCAGCAACCCTGGCAAGTGGTGGAGGGCATCGAGTTTCGTGCGATCACTCTAATGGCTTTGAAGCCATCGCCACAGCAGCATCTGGATATTGGTCAGGCTGTCATCTACAAGGGACCCTATAGTGAAGTTCACGATGATGAAGGCCGTGTTTACCCCAGGGGAATAAGGATCGCCGTCTCTGACCGCAGTTTCGAGTTGCTTACCGGGGGACCCTTAAAGGACGACTTTATTGGAATCAATCCCTCTGCTCCCAAACCGGCGACTGAATTCTGTGCCCCTGCGGGAACTACTCGGTCAGCAAGTGAGACCAAGGGCTGTGAACATGTATCCGGCTCTGCAAGCAGTTGTTGCTGAAGCGAAAGGAGTTTAGCTTACTCACGACACCCTGAAAAAGGATTAGCCTTCATTCCACTGCTTGAGGAAATCATCGAAACTCATCGTATCTGTGGCTTCAATTTGCTGCTGTTTGACCAGTGAATGGGCACTGGTATCCCGAAGGTGACCCAGGGTGTCTACATCCAGACTATTACTGACCAGATGATCTCTGTGAATTCGGCTCTGCCGTATGGAGCATTCGAAGAAAGACAACTGGTTCTCTTGCATCTCACCGAGTATGCGACCAGACGGAGTCAGTTCCGGGTGATCGATCTTCTCCAATTGTTTGTTAAGGCTTATTTCGTAGTTACTACCTTCGTGAATCTGATCCAGCATGCTGGCGCTGTGGGTGAGGTCGTCGAATAATTCCTGTGCCCATTCTCGCATCGCCTTCGGTGCAGACTCTAATTGAAGCATCAATGCGGGATCTCTGCCCAGTTCCACTACCCTGGTAAGATTGCTGGCAACTTCAAAAAATTCCCGTTCATTGCATTGCGGGCTTTCTGCTAATAAACAATGTAGGAGGAAAGTGTCGAGGAATCTGATCTGTTCAGCATCAATGCCAAGCGGAGTGTAGGGATTCAAATCCAGTGCGCGTACCTCAACGTACTCGATGCCACTATTGGTCAGTGCTTTTAAGGGCCGTTTGCCACTCTTCACATTCGGTTTCGGTCTTATGGTGCTGTAGAACTCATTCTCCAGCTGCAGCAGATTGGTATTCATCTGTAGATACTGGCCATCTTTCATGCAGCCGATTGCTTCGTATTCGGGATAAGACGTGTGCATAGCCTGGTCGAGACAATCCACGTAGGCATCCAGCTCGTTGTAACAGACAAACAGCGATTTCTGCGCCTCACTCTTATAACCGAGATTACCCATTCTTAAACAGGTCGCCTGGGGAAGATACAAAGTGTGTTCGTCAAATTCCTGCAGGCTGTGTTCGCGGCCCTCCACGAAGCATCTGCAGGCAGCCGGCGAGGCACCGAATAAATAGATGAGCAACCAGGAATAGCGATGAAAATTTCGAATCAGGTGCAGATACTTTTCAGTACGGAATTCTTGCAGACTACCCCGGTGGTTGCAGATTGCCTGGTAGGGCTTCCAGAACTCCCCGGGCATGGAAAAGTTGTAATGTAATCCCGATATGGCTTGCATCAGAGAACCGTAGCGATGACTCAAGCCATGTCGATACAGAGTCTTCAATCTGCCGATATTGGAATTGCCGTATTGAGCAATAGGGATATGGGCGTTGGTGCTGAGAGGACAGGGCATACTACTTACCCAGAGCATTTCTTCATTTTCCAGATTTTGTAGTGTGAAGCGGTGGATATTTTCCAGTACTGCCAGGCATTCATCGATGTTCTGATATGCTGGTGTAATAAATTCCAGCAAGGCTTCGGAAAAGTCAGTGGTGATATAGGGATTGGTTAAAGCTGAACCCAGAGCCCTGGGATGACTGGAAAGCGAGATTCGTCCATCTGGAGAAACGCGCAGGCTTTCCTTCTCAATGCCACGTTGCACAGCACCCCATTCGGGAGCAAATTCAGGTAATTGATAACGCCGCAGGCACTCACTCAATTGCTTAGCCAAACTTACTCCTGGTCATTCAGGTTGCTGAATTCATGCAATGCTGGCTCTCAGGCCGCATGCTGGCTGCATTGGGTGACGCATTATGACAAATATCCCCAGCGAGCGCTAACCGGGGGATGAGGCAAGCGGTAGCTCAGGATGAATCGCCTTGTTTGAAGCGCTGGATCATGCGGCGCTGTTTCTTATTAGGTTTGCTGTCAGTTGGCCAATGCCTCGGTTGGGCTTTGCGTTGTTCTGCGAGCTGTTCACGACTGGCTATGCTCTGTGGCGTTTCAGCGTAGAGCAATTGTGCCTCGGGTGCAGGACGTCGCTGTTCCGAGAGCGCCTTCACCAGAACTGTTTTTTCATCGAAGCCCTGTCGTAATTTTAGTTGCATGCCGACTTCTATTTCCTTGCTGGGTTTGCTGCGCACACCTTCGCAATGCACTTTGCCACCCTCGATAGCCTTCTTGGCGATAGCGCGAGTCTTGTAAAAGCGCGCAGCCCACAACCACTTATCCAACCTGACTCGGGTCAGTTGCTTTGAGTTGGATCTATTCTTGGAAGACGAAGCCATTAGTGATCATTTCGAGTCAGATTGAGAGGGCATGATGTTATTAAAGTCCTCAATTAGAGGAAACTCGTTCGGAGTAAGCGATGGTTGCTGACTATCTGGTTGTTTGATTCCATACAGATGCCGGATGCCTTCCTTTTTTGCCTGGCGCAATACGGGAAGTGAGTCATCGAATAGCAGAGTTCGTTCAGGTTCATAGGGTTGAATTTTTTGCAGGCCTTCCCAAAAGCCGTGATTCTCCTTAGCCAGTTTTAATGTGTGAGAACTGATACGTTCGTGAAAATAGTCACCAATACCAGTGTGATCCATTTTTATTTGCAGACTCGAAGGGTGCGCATTGGTAATCAATAGCAGTCGCTTGTTGCTATGCTGCAATTCCTGCAATAGTTTTTCAACATTGGGCCTGACACATATTTTGTGTTTGATGGTCGTTTTCAACTCGGCAATGTTCAGTTGCAACTCATCTTCCCAGTAGTCAATGCAGTACCAGTCGAGGGTGCCGTGCACTTCAGCATATTTGTTACGAACAATTTCCCGCGCATTCTCTTCGCTTACACCATGTGCCCGGCTATACATTGTTGGCACCAGGTTTAACCAGAAATAGTTGTCGAAATGCAGGTCCAACAATGTGCCGTCCATATCGAACATGATGGTGTCGATGGTTGACCAGGGGGGCATCGATTACTCCACAAATTCTGCTTGGCAAGCCGCGGTAGGTCATGCACCATGCCTCAGCTCACATTAAAAACCATATCGCCAATTAGAATATTTATCGATAGGAAGATCAATGCATGAAGACCAACAACTGGAAGCGCTAAAGGATATTGCCATTGCCGCGGGTGAGGAAATTCTTGCCGTTTATAACCAGGCAGAAGGAATTGATGTCACACTGAAGGAGGACGACTCACCACTGACTGATGCAGACCGCCGCGCCCATAGGGTCATCGTCGAGGGCCTGGCCCTGCTTACACCCCAGCTTCCGGTTCTGTCGGAAGAATCGGAGTTAACTGACTGGAGTGAGCGTCGGCACTGGGCTAGTTACTGGTTGGTCGATCCCCTAGACGGTACCAAGGAATTTATTAAACGAAACGGTGAATTCACCGTTAACATCGCCCTGATCGAAGAAGGCGTTGCCGTATCCGGTGTGGTACACGTTCCTGTCAGCGGAATTACCTATATTGGGAAAATTGGATCTGGAGCCTGGAAGCTGACCGCAGCG
>DMJN01000241.1 GCA_003451715.1 Gammaproteobacteria bacterium
TATCGATGAGGAGAAATGGCCGGCGAAACAGTGCCAATGGTATATCAACGCACAGAAAGACGAGGGCCTGCGTGCTTCTAACATCGAACATTTCGAAGACGACTACACCAAGACCATGCTGCAGGTTTATCAGGCATATGAGGACGCCTGCAATCGCGGCGGGATGATCGATTTCGGTGAAATCCTGCTACGCGCCCATGAGCTATGGTTAAAGAATCCCCAGGTGCTGGATCACTACCGCAAGCGCTTTCAACACATTCTGGTGGATGAGTTTCAGGACACCAATGCAATTCAGTATGCCTGGCTGCGCGTGCTGGCAGGCGAATCCAGTCAGCTCATGGTGGTAGGAGACGACGACCAGTCGATCTATGGTTGGCGGGGTGCCCGCATCGAAAACATCCAGCAATTCAATGTGGATTTCCCGGATGCCGGGTTGGTGCGCCTGGAACAGAATTACCGCTCCACCTCCACCATTTTGAAGGCTGCCAATGAGTTAATTTCCCATAACCAGGGCCGGCTCGGTAAAAATCTCTGGACGGAAGGAGATGAAGGCGAAGCAATTAGCCTGTACGAGGCATTTAATGAACAGGACGAGGCCCGCTTCATCGTCGATCGCCTGCAAGACTGGTTTAATAATGGTAATCGACGCGCCGACGCCGCTATTCTCTACCGGTCCAACGCTCAATCGCGAGAACTGGAAGATGCACTGCTACGCATCGGCATGCCTTATCGCATCTATGGTGGCCATCGTTTTTATGAAAGACTGGAAATCAAGAACGCCCTATCCTACCTGCGCCTGTTGACCAATCGCCACGATGACACGGCTGTAGAACGTATTATCAACATTCCTGTGCGTGGCATTGGCGGGCGTACTCTGGATACAGTGCGTGGCGTGGCAAGAGAAGAGAACTGTTCACTGTGGCATGCCTGTGCCAAATGTATAAATGAAGCTCTGTTAAGCTCCCGTGCGGCTAATGCAGTGCTCGCCTTCATGGAGCTTATCGACAGTCTACAGCTAGCCTGTGACGAACTGGAACTGCATGAAAAAGTCGAGCACATCATTATCAACAGCGGTTTGATTCAACATCATGAAAAGGAAGGTGGCGAGAAGGCACTGTCGCGTAAGGAAAACCTGGAAGAACTGATAAATGCTGCCAGCAACTTCGATGATGTCAATCTGGAAGATGATATCGATCTAAAATCAACCACTTTCCTCACTGCGTTTCTTGACCAGGCTTCGCTCGATGCCGGTGATACTCAGGCAGATGAGTCTGATGATGCCGTGCAGCTCATGACGCTCCATTCAGCCAAGGGGCTGGAGTTTCCTCTGGTGTTCCTGGCAGGTATGGAAGATGGGCTATTTCCTCACAGAATATCTATGGACAATATTAGTGGATTGGAAGAAGAACGGAGGCTCTGTTATGTCGGTATAACCCGGGCCATGAACAAACTCTACCTCAGCCATGCCGAATCGCGACGTTTGCATGGTGATGTCAATCTCTGCCGCCCGTCACGTTTCATCAAGGAGGTTCCCAAGCAACTCATCGACGAGATTCGCCTGAAAACCACGATTAGCCGGGTTGCTGCTCATCGCAGCAAGAATGGCATGGGCAAGGCTTTAAACCGAGGCGCTGCTATCCCGCAAACGGATATATCGCTGGGACAACGCGTTGCTCATGGGAAATTCGGTGAAGGAGTCGTTCTGAACTACGAAGGACAGGGAAGCAGTGCTCGAGTACAGGTAAATTTCGATGCTGTTGGCAGCAAATGGCTGGTACTATCCTATGCCAAGCTCGAAGTGCTTGGCTAACCGATGAGTGGCGTTGAGGAAACACATGAGCCTGCAACATAACATCCACATTCATGCCCGGGCAGTATTCTATCCACTGTTGCTGGCTCTATTGATTGGCTGTGGCGGCGAGCCACAATCCGCTGGCACACAATCAGCGGCGTCCAGTAGCCAGACAATTTACGAATGGAAGATGATTACTTCCTGGCCAAAAAATCTGCCTGCGCTCGGCACTTCTCCAGAATACTTTGCAGAAATAGTCGAAAAGATGAGCAACGGCCGCATGCAGATTCGTGTCTATGGAGCGAATGAGCTGGTGGGCGGGCTGGAAGTCTTCGATGCTGTTTCCCAAGGTGTGGCAGAGATAGGGCATACCGGCGCCTATTACTGGCAAGGAAAGATACCTGGCACCCCTTTCTTCTCGTCCATACCATTCGGTATGACCAGCTATGAACAGGATGCCTGGTTACGTTTTGGTGGCGGCAATGAATTGTGGCGTGAGATCTATGCCCCATTTAATCTGATCCCGGTACGTGGTGGAAACTCTGGCGTGCAGATGTTTGGTTGGTTTAACAAGGAAATTAATTCTCTGGATGATCTGCAGGGTTTGAAAATGCGCATCCCCAGCCTCGGTGGAGAAGTCTTTCGGCGTGCCGGCGGAGTGCCCGTTACCATGCAGGTAAGCGAGGTGTTTACAGCCCTACAAACCGGTGCACTTGATGCCACCGAGTTTGTCAGTCCCTACAACGACCTCGCTGCCGGTTATCACACTGTCGCCGACTACTACTATTACCCGGGCTGGCACGAGCCTGGATCCACACTCGAAACAATCTTCAATAAATCAGCCTTCGAAGCACTGCCGGAAGATCTTCAGGAAATCCTGATGGCAGGCACCGAAGTCATGAATCAATTGTTGCTGGATGAACTCACCGCCAAGAACAACGAAGCACTGCGGATTCTAGTGGAAGAGTACGATGTTCAGTTGCGCAAATTGCCTGACGATGTGCTACTCGAACTGCGCCGCATCTCCGACGATGTGGTACTGGAGCTGGCCCGGACCGATGAAACTACCGCTCGCATCTACGACTCCTGGAAAAATTTCAAGGACGGAGTGATGAACTACAACCGGATTGCCGAAGAAGCGCTGATCGAGGCGCGGAAGCTGCCTGGCAACTAGCCCGGATATTTCACCACTCTTGCTTACAGCAAGAGTGGTGAAATATCCGGGCTTGGGATCCTCGGCTTCGCCGTGATCCGATAGCGGCGTATTATTCGCCGCTATGGTTTTTAGTCTTTTCGCCCCTCGCGAAATGTACCGATACTGCAATTCGGCCTAGCGTCGACCTAATCCAAATTCGTTACCCACGGCTACTACCTTGCCATCGCGGAAATGCACTTCGATGAACTTCGATCCACTCACGGGATTGCCGTTTTCATCCCGAAGGGTGGCGACAAGTTCACGGGTTTCCGCGTCAAACACATCGGGCGTGTGAGTCCAGGCATAGCGCCCATCCAGGCTGAATGTCACCCAGCCATGGCCTCCCTGGGATAAATCTACATCGCCGGTTAGCACTGGTGGCATTTGAGTCGCATCGAAAATAAACAGCTTGTTGCCTTCCTGGTCGCTAATCCACAGCTCGGTTTCATCCGGAGTTAATGCGGCTCCGTGGGTGCGGTGTGGAATTCGCTCATCCCCCACTATCACCTGATGGATAATCTCTTGCTTTTCGAGATCCACCACATCGAAACCAACAGTGCTGCCAAGGCTCACATAGGCAATGCGATTCGCGCTATCCACGGTATAGGGGAAGACGCCCTGCCCTCCGGCTTCGCCGACTGGCGATATCTGGGCGACGATGCTTTCATTTTCCGTGTCGAGCATGGTTAGCATTCTGGTAGTACCAAGATAGACATAGCGCCCATCGACACTCACCAGAGAGTTGTGCGCCTTTTCTCCAATGGGGATGTGCTTGATTATCTTGCCGTCGTCTCCGTTGAGCACCAGCAGCCCGCTGTCATCTCCGTCAACCCACCACCCGGTAGGCACGTAGACCTTACTGCCATCCAGGGTGACCGACGACCGATCGCTGCCCAACTGATAGTTCTGTTGCCAGGTAATCTGGTCCGTTTCCAGATCGAAGGCTCCGATGCGGGGTCCCTGGGTGGAGAAGTAGGCACTGTGGGTCCTCTGGTTGGCAGCGAAGCCTCTAAGGCCCTCCGAGAATTCCGGGATATCGATGCGTCGAACCAGCTTGTGGTCATCGTCGATATCGAAAATCAGAATTCCCTGTCCTTCGGCCTGACCTTCTACCTGGGCCGCATCCGGCGTGCTGAGGTACAGATAGCGCTTGGTCTCGGACTGATTCTGTGCATACAGAGCCGGCACATAAGTCAGTAAAGTGAGAATAATGAGCAGTATGGTTTTTCGCATTGGAAATACCCCTATGTTTGCTTGGGTTTCTAAGTAGAATAGAAGCTATGCGCGGCGAAGTCTATCGCCATTTCGGTTGGATGGCTTAATCACAGAATGAGACACCACTCAGTCTGGTAATTGCCGTGGCCTGCCCTCATCATCAATCGCCACGAATACAAACAGCCCATGGGCAACCTGCAAGTTATCGCTCTGATTCAGCTGGTGTGAAGTACGTACATCAACGGCGATATGCAGTGAGGTATTGCCGCGCTTGGTGACGTGACAATAGCAGCTCACCGTGGAGCCGACGCTGACCGGCCTTATAAAACTGACATTTTGAATGGCAACTGTTGCCGATCTGCCTTTGGTCAGTTGTTTGCTAAGGATGCCAGCCGCCAGATCCATCTGAGAAACCAGCCAGCCACCGAAGATATCACCGTTTGCGTTAGTGTCTTTCGGCATCGCCAGGGTCTGCAGTGCCAGCTCGCCAACTGGTTCTGGTCCAGTGATTTCTTCTTTAGTCATAGACAGGCCCAACTATTGATTGATAACCGAAGGCAGCCAGGTTGCTAATCCCGGTTGCAGGGCCAATAGCAACATCAGCGCAAGCTGCATGATAACAAACGGGATCACCCCGCGGTAAATCTCGGCAGTTGCAATATCATCGGGTGCCACGCTTCGCAAATAAAACAGGGAAAAACCAAACGGCGGTGTTAAGAAGGAGGTCTGCAAGTTAATCGCAATCATGACTCCCAGCCAGACGGGGTCCAGCCCCATGGCAAGCAGGATAGGCCCGACCAATGGTACGACCATGAAGGTAATCTCGATGAAGTCGAGAATGAAGCCCAGCAGAAAAATCAGCAACATCACGATCAGGGTGGCTGAGATGACACCGCCGGGTAGGTCGGTAAGCAGATTTTCAATCAGGATATCACCACCAAACCCTCGAAACACCGAGGAGAATATCGTTGCCCCCACTAGAATGAGGTACACCATGGAGGTAATGCGTAGCGTTTCGATAGATACTTCGTGCAGCACCTTAAAGCCTAGCACTCCCTTGGCTAATGCCAGCAGAATTGCGCCCAGGGCACCTACGCTAGCCGCTTCGGTTGGAGTAGCAATACCGGCAAGAATCGACCCGAGTACGGCAATCACCAGCACAATGGGAGGCAGCAAGCCTCTGCCTAAGGCCTTGAGAACTTCCAGCTTGCTGAGCCTGGCATGAGCCTGTTGTACGGAAGGCGCTTCTTCGGGCCTGATTAGAGCAACTATAAACACATAGCTGGCGTAGCCGAGCACCAGCAGCAATCCAGGGATGATCGCGCCGGCAAACAGATCGCCAATAGAAACAAAATCCGGTGCGAAG
>DMJN01000128.1 GCA_003451715.1 Gammaproteobacteria bacterium
GCCATTCCCTGCGCACGACGCCTAGCGGCAGAGCACGACAGACTCCCGCAGAGTGGCCATATACTTGTTCAGAGGACCCTTGTTGGTGAAACCTTGACTCGAGTCA
Organism: Gammaproteobacteria bacterium; assembly: GCA_003451715.1. Classification (GTDB taxonomy): domain Bacteria; phylum Pseudomonadota; class Gammaproteobacteria; order Pseudomonadales; family Pseudohongiellaceae; genus UBA9145. The sequence continues at coordinate 107 of DMJN01000128.1, forward strand.
ACATGTATTATTCCAAGCCACAGTTCATTTATCCATGTCAATAATAAGACTATTCTGTGAAGCCAGATATGGAATTTGAACAAATAAAGACCTAAGTACGCTCTGAACAAGTATACTAATCTGAAAGAAGAACGGGTAACCCTCCCCTGCTATCCCGCATTATTCTCAGACATGAGTTCAGCGGTGGTAGCTGTGACTGTCGCCAGCAGAGATGCTGGCGCCACACCTACATAGATGTATAAATCTGCGCTTAATGTATCGTGGTTGTTTATAAAGAAGCGAACCTTGTCTTTGCGATAAAAAACTAATCCAGTCGATGACAAAATCACGATCAACCATGGGAATGACAAGCGCCAGGATGCTCTCCATCTTGTCCCTATTCACCACGCCTCGTTTTGTTAGTGCCTCGCAAATACGGAGCGAGACTGACAGGCCAATCCCTGGCCCTTGGCTAAAGTCAATCCACCTTCCTTATTTGATCGGGATGCGTTTGCTCGTCGACACTTCCTCTTCCGGTTTCGGCTTGGGTACGGTAAGGGCTAATACGCCATTTTTGAAATCAGCCTTGATGTCACCCTGGGCGGTACCCGGGCTAACGCTGAAACTACGGGATATCGACCCGCTACTGCGCTCTCGCCAGATAACTTTTCCTTCCTCCTTCGATTCAAACTCAGTATTTTTACTGGCTGAGACAGTCAATACATCGTTTTGTAAGGTAATCTCAATGTCTTCTTTCTTGACTCTAGGTAAATCAGCATGAATTTCATATCCTTTATCACTTTCATGAACATCCACTCTCATGCCAGCTAAACTATCAGATTTGTCATTGCTTACGGCAGGTCTGCCAAATCCTCGAAATACATCACTAAAAAGTGAATCAAAATCGAAAATATGATTTCGTGGTACCAGGTTCATCTTCAACTCCTCTCGTAGTAAGATCCAGTTGCCTACAGTTCCTGTACAGGTCTGGCTGGATAGAAACTAGAACATCCCTTAACTGCTAATACTATTTATTTGCGGATGGGTTGCCAAAATTCAAGGTTTCTGCAGGCACAGTCAGCGTGATACCGCAGTGCTTATTGATCCAAGTCAACAAGCCGAGTTGGAAGATTTTCATACTGTGACTAGTAAGAGTCGTTGGGGGGTTTATATGATTAGCGTAACTAGAATTGTTGGATTACTCGGTATTCTGGTAACTGTCTCTGCCTGTGATCCAGCGGAGGACAGACCGGCACCCAGAGTGAATATTCCCTTTACCCCTGAGATTAGTATAAACGAAGTAATGGTGGCACAGATCGATCATGCTGCCCATTTTATCTGGGATGCGGTTAATCCGGATAATCCAGCTGCAGAGATAGACTGGCTTGAGCTTGAGCACCATGCAATTCAACTGATCTCGAGTCGCGCCGCGATAACCATGGGTGGTACTGGTGTAAATGATGCTATGTGGATCGCCCAGGTTTCCTGGCGCGAGTATGTCAATCAGATGAATGACGCCAGCTTAATGGCGCTTGACAGCGCCAGATCCCGGGATAGAGTGGGCTTATCCAGTGCCAGCGACAGACAGGTGGAGTCTTGTGAATCCTGTCATCTTCAGTTTAAGCCCTCGATTCCCACTGAAGGCTTTTCTCATCCGCACTAATACGAAACTATTTGATAGAGAAGTAAAATAGGACTCTGAAGACAAAAAATAGCAATTTACTATTGCCCCTCCCCTATTGTTGATACACCGTGGAATCGAGTCAGCTTGACAGGATGTCAAAGAACGACCCGTCCATCCCTGGACATGGCCGGTTTTTGCTCCTCGGCAATTGCTCCTGCATTGCTCTATTAAGTAACATCCATGTCACGATGCAAAACCGGTATATATGCCATCCATGGCAATACCCGCTCCTGCTCAAATATGGGCACCTTCTGCAATTGCGAGAAGGAATCTTGAGTTCATAGTGCAGCTAGCCCCTGGTCAGCAACTCTGCGTAATAAGCTGCAAGATCCTCAATTTCCTTGTCGCTCAATCCCTGCATAAGAGCCTTCATGTTCGGATCATGCCTGATGCTATCCCGATATTCCTGCATCACCTTGACCAAATACTGATCCTTCTGCCCTGCCAGATTCGGCAAGAGCGGACTGGTGCTGATGCCATCCGGACCATGACAGCCCGCACAAAGTGATTCAGCCTTGTTTGTAGCTGCTCTTGCATCGCCGGCCAGTGCACCCGATATGTTTACAATAGCAAATGCTAGTGCGACCAAAAAAAATCCAATTCTCACTTTCAATCCTCCAATACTAATTAATCAATTCCAAGCAAGCTACGGCTTAAGCCGTAACAACGACATGGTCTGTAGGCACAACCATCGAACGCTTTTCACGCAGCCCGATAGTGAGCAGATCCCAGATTAGAAGGACCAACCCAGCTGCGGTGACGTATCCAAATATCTGGCGCCAGTACATACCCTGCACGTACCAGGTACCACGTTGCGCTTCAAAATATGCAGCCCAGGTGGATCCACCCAAAGCGCGTTCAACAAACGCCTGCTCGTAACCGGAGACCAGCAGGGCCATGGTCATGCCTACCACACCTGTACAAAGCAGTGACAGAGCCCATTTCCATTTCCAGCCGTTGCCCGGTAAGCCAGCAGACATATAGACATTGCCTCGCCATCTCTGTAGCGCAATATAGAACATTGCGATATTGATAGTGGCATAGGCACCAAAGAAAGCCAGATGGCCATGGGAAGTAGTCCATTGGGTTCCGTGAGTGTACAGATTGATCTGTGGAAGTGTGTGCATGAAACCCCAGACTCCGCCGCCGAAAAAGTTACCGAACGCATGGGCAATCAACCAGGCCAATGCCGGATGATTCGAATTCTTGGAGCCATGAACTCCCGAGTCGTAAACTGCATGTACTACCATCGCCACCAGGGGAACAGGTTCCAATGCAGAGAAAAATCCGCCGATCCCTAACCAATACTCCGGAGTACCAATCCAGAAGTAGTGATGCCCCAGCCCCAGGATACCCGCACCCAGCATGAGAGCGACTTCAATGTAGAGCCACGTGGTGACAATTTTGCGATTGGCACCCAGGGTTTTTATAAGACCCCAGGCCATGATGCAGCCGACCAGAACCTCCCAGGTAGCTTCCACCCACAAGTGGACAACCCACCACCACCAGTATTGGTCCATAGAGATATTGGGCGTGTAATACATCCCGGCGACATACAATCCGGCAAGGGCGACCAGGTCCAAAACCAGAACCCCGGAAATACCACTCCACTTGCCCTTCATAAAGGTTGCTGCGATGTTGTACATAAACACCAGGAGGCAGATGACGATACCAATATCGGCCCATCTCGGTGCCTCGATATACTCACGCCCTTCGCCAATAAACCAGATTGTCGACATCTCTGCGGGTCCAACCTGCACGAACAGATAGACCAGCACTACAACCGTGACAGCGGAAGTCAGCACCCAGAAGGCCAGGTTTCCCAGCTTCAGGCCCACGAGTTCAGTCTCTGACTCTTCTTCGACCAGCCAGTAGATGGCCCCCATGAAGCCGAACAACATCCACACTATCATGGCGTTGATATGAACCATTCTGGTAACGTTAAAGTCCAGTACTTCGTAGAGAAAATCAGGCTGTAGATATTTCAATCCTGACAGCAAACCAAAGAGAATCTGTGCAACAAAAAGCACAACAGCCACAGTGTAGTATTTGACGGCAAGTTTCTGACCACCTGTCAGGTTTGAAGATTCCTGAATACCAGCGTTCATCGATCTCCCTCCTGAGAAATGGGTGTGAAATTACGGGGAAATCCGTTGGTATCAATGGTGGACATCCATTTAAGGAAGGCCACGACACCGTGCGCCTCCTCCTCCGTTATGCCTAGATTTGGCATCTTGCGCCCGGTTCCGTAACCGCGAGCATTTGTGTGCGGATCCAATAAAAAATTGACCATCAGTTGTTCGCGTGCAGCCTCACTACCCCAGGCTGGATCAAGCCAGGCTTTAGTCAGGTCCGGAGCATAGTAAGCACCGTTGCCCAACAGCGTGTGGCAGTTCATACAATTCTTTGCTTGAGTTGTGAGTTTTCCTTTGCTGACCAGGGCTTCAGCATCTTCTTCAGACAGGCTGGTCCCGAACAGGGGTGCTGAATCGCCGATAACAGGAACCTGCATATTCCTGCTGCTATCAAAACGGTAGTAAATTCGGTGATTAATCGCACTGTAGGCGGGTACTCGTTCGGACCCGGCAGTGATTTGTTTTACGGTATCGAAGGTTAAGAGGATCAACACAACGGTCATCACAGCAGTTAACCAAACTGCCATCTTGCGCCAGAAGTCCTCGCTAGCCCACCAAACTGAGTTCATAATTCGCTATTCTCCAATTTCCATTCTTCTCGTTAGTCCATATCTAATCGGAAGCTCTATGAGTTCCGACTGACAATTTCCAGATCGCCTGTGGTGCCAACAGATACCCAAGCAACATCGTATAAGTCACAAGCTGCCAGTAACCATTCAGGTTAAGAGACTGCGCCAGGGTGAAAACACTTATAGCGAGTCCTGCAAAAACTGTGTATGACACCCCTATCAGCCACCTCTTCTTGTTCATTTTTCCCATGGCAAAGGTGAAGGCATACAGGGCGCCGAGTAAAACCACCATGGCTCCCGCAATAACAGCGATCATAATATTGTTCAATTCAACTGGCTCAAGCATGGCTACTCTTAAATCCGCTTCATGCGCTCCCACACAATTTCTTCAGCGTGGTTCCGCGTTTTGCTAGATCCTTGATACTGTATTTATCAAGCACCTTGAAGAATGACTGCAGAGCTTCGCTGAGGACACTCTTCAACCCACACGCTGGGGTAATCACGCATTGATTGCCGGATCCCATGCACTCGACAAGCTTTGAGTTATCCTCTGTGAGTCTGACAATTTCTCCAACCATAATCTTATCTGCCTGCATCGCCAGCTCGAGCCCACCGTTGGGGCCACGGTTTGCCGATACGAAGCCAGCTTTCGCCAAAAGGTTTACTACTTTCATCAAGTGATTCTTGGATACATCGTACCCCTCGGCAATATCATGGATCGTTGCGCGACGCTCCGTGTTGAGTGCCAGATAAATCAGCACCCGAAAAGCATAATCCGTAAATACAGTAAAATGCATAATGGCAGCCTCAATAAAAGATGCATCAAGCATACCACATTAATGATTCATCGCCAATACATCTTTTATAATGCATCATCTATACATCAATTAGGTCGACCAGGCTCACCGTTGGAACCCCGACTTGCCAACGGGAAGCCAGCCTTCGCCAATGGATTCACGAATTTCATCGGGAGAATCTTGAATACTTCGTGCCCCTCGGCAATATCATGGATTGTCGCGACGCTCCGTGGTGAGAGCCAGGCTCTCTGAGCCGCAGTGCCACGACTCTTTACCAACAAACCACCTATAAATGAATGTGAGGGAGCTAATTATAGAAACAGACCCTACTAATCCCCGTGAGGCCTGAACTGATAATTTGTTGCGTAATATAGGAGTGGCTCTGGTATGTTTCAAATGACAAGTAATCACTTGTCCGCATGAATAGCATTCATAGCAAGGATTTGCCTACCCCTGCCCGTATTGTAAAACCTTTCTATGTAGTCAAAGGTATCCGCTCTTGCTTCTATTAATTGCGGCACATAAACTCTCAAATCAATAGTACCCAGGATGTACCCCGTCAGCACCTATGGAACAGATATAGCACGGGTTTAAAGGAGAGTTTTTGTTCATCCTAACGTGAGGAGTTGAGATGAAACAGAAACAAGCAGAACGACCCGCATCGTCAGAACGGATCATTCGTGACATCAAGCGCAAGACGCGTAAGCAATACAGTGCG
>DMJN01000127.1 GCA_003451715.1 Gammaproteobacteria bacterium
CGCGCCTGCCAAAAAGGCGCAAGTATACATGAAGGTCGGTGGCTTTTCCGGAATTACTAGACCCGCATAAATCAGCCGGGACGGCATTCTGGATCGTTGACTACAACTTGTGAGTCTCCGGCGAATAGCCTTCGCTCTGGTAGTAGCGATAGCGCTCGCGACCAGTCTTCAGGCTCTGCTTGTCGGCGTCAACTATTTCACTAATTCGCGAGAAACGTCGGTGACCCTGACAGGCTGCTTCGCTGAGGTTGATCAAGACATCGCCGTGGTACTCCAGTTGCCTGGCCGTGCCAATGGCTATCGCCTCCCCATCGGGCTGCTCTGTCTCGAGTACCGAGTGGGGTAGAAAGCTGTCTGTCTTGAATTGCCACAGCAGAGCATCCAGCTGCTGGGCCTGCTCATTCGATTCGGTCCAAATAAAGATGCGATGCCCCAGCGAGCGGGCTTTCTCCGTGAGCCGACAGGCCACCAGCAGGCGGCTGGATTCATCGCTGCTGCTCAGCGTATAAAAACTTATCTGGGTCATCGCTTACCCCATGGCCTGGTCGGCGCGTTGCACCCCTAGGCTTTCTGTCTGCTCAGGTATTCAACTAGCAGGCCCACGGGCCTGCCCGTAGCGCCTTTCTGGGCTCCGGAGTGCCAGGCACTGCCGGCAATATCCAGGTGTGCCCACTTCTGCTTCTCGGTAAAGCGCGACAGGAAACAGGCGGCTGTTATGGTGCCGGCGCGTGGCCCGCCAATATTGGCGATGTCGGCGAAGTTGCTTTTCAACAGGCTCTGATACTCTTCCCATAGCGGCAGCTGCCAGGCCCGGTCCAGGCTCTGTTCCCCACAGTCCAGCAGTGCAGCAGCAAGCTTGTCATCGTTGCTGAGCAGTGCGTTTACGTGACCACCGAAGGTGGCAACTGCAGCGCCGGTGAGCGTGGCGATATCGATCAGGCTGCGCGGCTTGAACCGTTCGGCGTAGCTGAGGGCATCGCATAGTACCAGGCGCCCTTCGGCATCGGTATTTAGAATCTCAATGGTCTTACCCGACATGCTGGTGACGATGTCACCGGGTTTGGTGGCACGGCTACCGGGCATGTTTTCCGCCGTTGCGACCACCCCAACTACGTTGATGGGGAGTTTTAATTGGGCGACACATTCCATGGTGGCGATCACACTGGCGGCTCCGCACATGTCGAATTTCATCTCATCCATAGCGCCGCCCGGTTTGAGGCTGATGCCCCCGGTATCGAAGGTAATGCCTTTGCCAACCAGGACATGGGGTCTGCTGTCAGCCTTCGCTCCTTTGTGCTGCATGACTATGAGCTTGGCTGGTTCGGCAGATCCCGCCGACACCGACAGCAGTGATCCCATTCCCAACCGCGCCATCTGATACTCACTCAACACCTTAGTGGTAATCGAGCGCTGCCGCTCAGCCAGGGTGTTCGCTTGCTTTGCAAGGAAAGTGGGGGTGCAAATATTGCTAGGGAGGTTACCTAGTTGTCTGGCCCGGTTTATAGCCTTACCGACGACCTGGCCCGCTTTCAATGCAGCCTGCAGGCTATTGCGGCGGGCACTGGCAGCTGGGGCGAGACTCACGGCTTTCGTCGCAACAGGCTTAGGCTTCTTGCTCTTGGTGGTATCGTATCGATAACTGCAAGCTTCGGTTTCCTGGGCCAGCCGGGCAGCCAGCCAGTTGGTATCGCGATCGGTAACCGCCAGGCTGCCGAGCGCGAAATGCAGTTTCTCCGCCTGTAACTTGCCTGCGGCTATCAGGCTGCTCCGCAATAGCTTGGCGGCATTTTTTGCCGTGAGCTTCTTCTTTTCCCCCCCGCCGATCAACAGGACGCGCCGGGCTTGTACACCAGGGAGGTTATGGATGATTTGAGTCTCGCCAAGTTTTCCGGTGAGATCACCGGCTCGGGTGATTTTACTTATGCATTTGCTAGCGGCTGAGTCTATTATGCTGGCCTCATCCGACAGCACAGCCTTAGACCACACCACCACTGCAACGCAATCCGTACTGATTTTTTCGGGCGATCCTGCTCTGATTGAATACCTCATGAACGGCTTTTTACTCCCTGTTGACGGCTCGCGGCTACGCGATAATTATTGAGCGATAATCCTAAAGTTATTCAGATAGTTAAGCAATACTGCTTATTTTTTGACCAATCTGGCTTGTGAAATAAGCAAAAAAACCTGTTAAGATGCGCCGAAATTCAACATCGATCTGCATTGAACCTATCGAATTATTCGTTGTCACACCTAGTTGAATGACATAGCCACACAGATGTGACTGATGTCGTATTTTAAGATTGAGGACTAGTGATGCCACGCATAAAAGTAAGCTCACCTGACCAATTTTTATTCAGCTTGGAACGTAGTGTAGGCATTAGCGATGTCAACTACGCGAAGCACCTCGACAGCGTGGCCATGGTCAACATCCTCCACGAAGCCAGACTGCAATTTCTTGCCAGCCTGGGATTTACTGAATCGAATATCTATGGTCTGGGTATGGTTGTGACTGACCTTGCTGTGGATTATCGCTCCGAGTCCTTTGCCAACGACCAGCTTATCGTCGATGTCGGTGTCAGCAAATTCAACCGCTACGGATTCGACATCGGTATGCAGGTCACTAACAGCGCACTTGAGGCGTTGGTCTGTAACGCCAAGATGGGTGTGGTGTTCTTCGATTTTGACAAGCATAAGATTGCCCAAGTCCCACCGGCTTTCAAGGCTCTGTTAGGCCAGCCGGAATCCCACGCCGCCTGAGAACGCCGATTCACCAGAATTAGCTGACCAAGCAAGCTTCGAGTACACTGCGGATTAGCCCGGGAATTGTCTGGGCAGGAGACATCGCTATGATTACATCGAAGTCGTTCATTCGTCTGTTTGGACCAGTTCTTATTGTATTGCTGGGATCGACTCCATTGCTGGCTCAGGATAGCAGGCGCTCAGGTCCACCACTGGATGCGCCGCGCATTCCCCGCGTTGAAAAACCCTGGACCGACGCACAGAGGGAAATTCTCGCACCGCGAGAGCGCAATGGGCGGGTGCTCGGGGTCTGGTCTACCTGTGCGCAGGCGCCCGAACTGTGTAATGCCTGGCTGGTATTTACTGACTATCTTTTGCAGGAGACTTCGCTACCCATTCGGGATCGGGAACTGCTCATCCTGCGTATCGGCTGGTTAAACGGTGGTGCCTATGAGTGGGCGGCTCACACCGGCCTGGCACGCGGCGTTGGCATATCTGATGTTGAGCTAGAGCGCATACTACAAGGCCCCGATGCGTCTGGCTGGAGTGATTGGGATGCCACCCTGCTACGTGCCGCGGATGAGCTACATGCCGATGCGCTGATCTCGGATGCTACCTGGAATGCCCTGGCACAACGCTACGACCGACGCCAGTTGATGGAGACGGTGTTTACAGTTGGGCAATACAACATGGTGGCGATGTACCTGAATAGTCTTGGAGTTCAGTTCGAAGAAGGATTTGAGGGATTTCCCACGCGTTGAGAAGAATAGAGAACAAGTAGCGATAATAAACCGAACTTTCATAACAGAACCTATGTGTGGTTACTAGGAGGAATTTGAAGCATCTATAAATCTCACAGTGATTGTTTGCAGCTACTCTTTACCGATTGTCACCAAATACTGTAAAAAGTGCTGCAACACGACAAAGACCTGTGGGCTCAAAATCCCGCGTCGATTTGACCCCAGAATCATAATCCACTCGGCGACATGACTATTCGGCTCAACAGCCCCGTCATAGTGGCTTGAATTTTGCTCGATTCAGTTTTCAGGCTATAGGACGATTAGTCTCTTTATGCTGACACCGCTCAAACACTGGTTGCTTATAATTGCTGGCTTAATCTCTTTGGTCCTGGGAGTTGTGGGTGCATTTTTGCCACTACTGCCGACAGTACCGTTAGTGTTGTTGTCAGCATTCTGTTTCGCCCGGTCTTCAGAGCGTTTGCATAGCTGGCTACTCAGCAATCGCCACTTCGGCACAATTGTCCGCAATTTTGAGGCGGGCCAGGGTATACCCAGGCGGGTAAAGATAAGGGCCATTACTGTCGTGTGGATCAGCATGGGCATCTCTTGCTCGATTGTTGCCCAGGTATTGCTCTGTACGATGCTATTTCTCATCGGCATGGGCGTGAGTATCTATCTGTGGAGGCTACCGGAAGCTGTAAATTGATTACGGTTGCATACAGATTAGCCCGGAAAAACCAGAGTCAGGGTTAATAGATTATTCAGCTCCCTTTGTTCATCGATGGGGCCAATTATTTGACCCTGTTCCCCTTGATTCTTTGCTAACATGCGCATGTTGTGCAATTTTTCCCAGGGTCTATTCGAAGTGTTAAATAAATTCTACGAGATCAGCCAGAATCGATACTTCTGGTTAACGGGCGCAGCATATTTGCTTCTAATGGAGGCCATCGCGCTTTTTTGGCAATACGCGCTTGGAACCTATCCTTGTGCCTTGTGTGTACAGATAAGAGCCTGGGTCTATGGCGCCCTCATCTTTGCGGTTATCGGCTCGTTTGTATCCAGGAATTTCTGGTGGCGCTGGGTTGGATTGACAACGACTATCGCCTTCCTCGCAGGTGCGCTTTATACCAGTTGGTATTCCTGGGGTGTAGAGAAAGGCACGATCATTTCGAGTTGCACGATGGGAGCAGGGTTTCCTGAGTTCATGCCCTTGGATGAATGGATTCCTGTATTGTTTAGAGCGGAGGGCTTCTGCGGACAATCACCGGAAATGTGGTTAGGTCTGTCCATGAATGAAACCTTATTGCTTACCTTGTCAATACCCATTCTTCCCCTGGTGGTTCTGTGGCTTCTGCAAATCCCTAAAGCATTTGCGGGTCAGCAATGAGCAAATTCGGGGACTCGAACAAGATAAGAAACTGATAACGATCTTCCCCCCCCAAATCCCACACCCCCGGGCAGGCGTTGCCCCGACTCACCAGAGGGGTTTTGGTTTAAAATTTGTTGGCATATACTGCTGGCGGACTGGAAGCGATATTCAGATAACCTCATCTAAGAAGGAGAGAACCATGGGTTCGAAAAAATCTGATCGAAGAGAATTCCTGAAAAGCGGCGCCGCCCTGGCCAGTGGCATGGCCCTGGGAGCGGCAACAAAATCCGCATCCGGTCAACTGGAAGGACCTGAGGCGTTCATTCAGGGCACCGATGAGCTGGTGGGCTATGGCAAACGCTCCCGCTTCGTAACGTCGGAACGTATAGCCCACGGTGGCAGACCGTCACCCGATGCCTTCGGTCTCGACTTTCATATTGCGGCCCCCCTGCAGGATTCGGTAGGAGTAATCACACCATCCTCGCTCCATTATGTGGGGACCACACGCGGCGCCTACGTTCCGGATATCGATCCCGAGAAACATCGTCTCATGATTCATGGCATGGTGGATCGCCCGCTGGTCTTCACCATGGATGAATTGAAGCGACTCCCTTCCGTGACTCGCCTGCATTTCATCGAATGCGCAGGGAATCGTGCGAATCGCCGCCACACGACAGTACAGGAAACCCACGGCATGACCAGTTGCGCCGAATGGACCGGCGTACTCCTGTCCACACTGCTCGAAGAAGCAGGTGTGCGGGAAGGAGGAGACTGGATCGTGGTGGAAGGAGTGGAAGAAGTGAAGGGGGCCTCCAGTATTCCCATGACCAAGGCAATGGATGACTGTCTGTTGTGCTATGGCATGAACGGTGAGGCAGTGCGACCCCAGCAAGGCTTCCCACTACGACTGATCGCCCCCGGCTTCGAAGGAATCTTTAATACCAAGTGGGTGCGACGTATCAAGGTGGTGGATCAGTACTACATGACCTACAACGACTTCGGACATCTTAATCAGGATCCCGTTTCTGCTGCACTGGGTTACCAGATCGGGCCTAAATCGGTCATCACCTATCCCTCCGGTGGGCAACAACTGCCCGGCCCTGGATTTTACGAGGTCAGCGGCCTGGCCTGGTCCGGTGGCGGCGCCGTAAGCAGGGTGGAAGTCTCCACCGACGGTGGCCAGACCTGGGTGGATGCCGATATTCGTGGCACCGCACATCCCATGGCCCATACCCGGTTCAGCTTCGAGTGGACCTGGGATGGCACTCCCTGCGAGCTCCAATCACGCTGCACCGACGAAATTGGCCAGCTTCAACCCAGCCGAGCCCAGGCTTCCGAGTTCTTCAACCAATCCGGGCGTCAGTCCAGGGTGAGAGGTCAGGACAATTCGATTCAACCGTGGAGGATCGAGAGCGATGGTAGTGTTCACAATGCGATTGCTTAAACTGCTCCCCTTAATTATGTTGTTGGGGGTCTCTGCACAGGCGCAGTCCCCAATCTATGGTGTGGGAAGGACACCCACCGCCGAAGAAATCCGCGCCTGGGATATCGCCATCAGTCCCACGGGAGAGGAACTACCCGAAGGAAGCGGAACAGCCGATCGAGGCTCGCAGCTCTATCTGGAGAAAGGCTGCGCCGGTTGCCATGGGACCACCGGGGAAGGGGGCCTTGCCCCCAGGCTGGTAAAACGCGACGTGGGCGTGCGGGAAGATCCCTGGGATTATGGACGAATACTGCCAATCCGCTCGCCCTATGCAACCACTGTATGGGATTTTATCAATCGTGCCATGCCGCTGAATGCCGAAGGCACCCTGACCCCCGATGAGGTCTACTCAATAACGGCCTATCTGCTGTACCTAAACGACGTCATCGAGGATGATCTGATGGTCCTCGATGAAGAGAGTCTGCCGAAGATTGAGATGCCGAATCGTGATAATTGGGCACAGGTGCCGGATTGGTTTCCCGGGCAGCCCAGACTCGAGGGTTATCCCTACTGACCAGTGGTGCAGCGCCGTCTAAAGGGCCGCTCTCCTGTCTAGACTCGCTGGTTAAGGAGGTCTATCCTGAATCATTAGATAACAGGAGGGCGACCATGTTCACCAGCGTCACAGCAAAGCGTTCGTTTTGCATCGCGATTATCCTGATAAGTTCCTTTATCTCTGCTATCGCGTCCGCACAAATGACCCCCAAACCGGATCAGAAAATTGCACTCATTACCGGGTCAACCAGTGGATTAGGTCGAGAAGTTGCTTTCAGACTCAGCGCCCTGGATTACTTCATCATTGTGCATGGTCGAAACAGGGAAAGAGGCCTGGAAGTGGTTGCTCAGATAGAAGAGTCAGGCATCGGTGGCGCGCGTTTCTATGCAGCCGATCTCGGATCTCTGCAACAGGTTAGACAACTTGGCGAGGACCTTGTTAAGGATTTCGATCGTCTCGATGTGCTCGTCAACAATGCCGGCATCGGCTCATCGCCGGCGCGCCGTCTCGTGTCGGAGGATGGTCATGAATTACGCTTTCAAGTGAACTATTTATCCCATTTCTTACTCACTCATCAGCTTCTTCCCTTACTGCAAGACAGTGCACCTTCGCGCATTGTCAACGTGTCATCCGGTGCACAACAGGCGATCGATTTCGACGATGTCATGCTGGAGAGTGGCTTCAGTGGCGGTCGCGCCTACGCTCAAAGCAAACTTGCCCAGATATTGTTCACAGTGGATCTGGCTGAAAATCTTCAAGGATCCGATGTGTTGGTGAATGCTCTTCACCCTGCCACGTATATGGATACCGCAATGGTCAGAAACGCTGGAGCGACGCCAAGAACCACGGTTGGCGAGGGAGCAGATGGCGTCATGCAATTGATTACCGAAGATGTTGGCAGTGGTAACTATTTCGTCCGTCAGCGGTCGGTACGCGCCAATAGACAAGCCTACGATGAAGACGCTCGCACGAGACTCTGGCAACTAAGTGAACAGTTAACGGGTCTTGAGTAACAGCAGCATAGTTTGTAAACGCGTTTTTTTGCTAAAGAAGCCAAATTCCAGCGTGAGCAATAAACAGCAAAAAATCATTCCTCTCGATAACATATCTAAGTTAAACCAATATCAAGCAGAAGAGAAAACAACATGAACAAACTAACCCGGTTTAAAGCAGCTACATTCTTCGGCAGTGTTCTCGCCACTACAGCAGGCCCCTTACTGGCACAGGGAAACTTCGAGGGAGTCGAACTCAGCATCGAACATGTCGCCGGTAATGTCTATATGGTGCAGAGACCCGGTGGCGGTGGCAACATCGGTGTGCAAATCGGAGATGATGGCGTGCTGCTGGTGGACTCGCTGTTCGCACCACTCTCGGACAAGCTGGTGGCCGCCGTGAGAGAAGTGTCCGACAGTGAGATTCGGTTTCTGATCAACACTCATATTCACATGGATCACGTCGGTGGCAATGAGAACCTGGCCGAGATGGGTGTGTTGATCTTCGCTCACGACAATACCCGCCTGCGTTTTCTGGAAGAAAGATCCCACTTTCCCCGGCGAGGTGGTAGTTTTGCTCCGCAACAACCGGTGGGAGCACGCCCTGTTATTACCTACGACAGTGCCATTGGCTTTCATCTCAATGGCGAAGAGGTACGGGCATTTCTGGCGCCACCCGCGCACACGGACGGCGATACCTTCGTCTACTTTCCCGAGTCCGATGTACTACATCTCGGCGATGTGTTCAGGACCACCAGCTATCCGATCGTAGACCTCTATAACGGTGGCACCCTGAGAGGCACCATCGCGGCACTCGACCTGGCAATCGATATGGCTGGCCCGGACACAAAAGTTATACCGGGTCATGGTCTCAGTATTGTGGGTCGCGAGGAGATGCAGGAGTTTCTGGATATGATCCTGGACGTGCGTGATCAGGTCTTTGCACTGATTAGAGACGGGATGCATCTGGAAGAAGTGATGGCGGCCAATGTCACGGCAGAATATGACGCGAAATGGGGTCAGGAAGCGGGCTGGACGACGGTCGACTTTGTGCCTGTCGTGTATTACGAACTCGGAGGTGCGGGACGCCTGCTCGATCGATAGCTTTACCAAAGCAGGTATCACTGTGGTTTCTTTTTCCGACAGATCATTAAGAGGCATTGACCATGAGCTACAACAAGCTAATTAGCGCGGCGCGTCAATCGAATAGGGAGAGGCTTCTTATTTTGATTGCCGCTCTGGGTTTTGGGGGGGCAGCGCTGGCCGATGGTACACAGCTATTGCGACAACCCACGGTGAGTGATGACAACATCGCCTTCGTGCATGCTAATGATCTCTGGATTGTAGGACGCGAGGGCGGCAACGCGCGGCGTCTGACAACAGCCGAAGGAGGGGAGACCGATCCCAAGTTCTCTCCCGATGGCGCCATGATCGCATTCACGGCTCAGTATCACGGCAACCGGGATGTCTATGTTGTGTCTGCACAAGGGGGTGAACCTGCTCGGTTAACCTGGCATCCGGGTGATGATACGGTCATGGGGTGGACCGCAGATGGTTCCGAAATATTGTTTCGTTCCCCGCGTAAGACTGAACCGACGCGCCTATGGACATTTTTTACCGTACCGCTGGAGGGTGGCTTGCCTGAAGCGATGGCTATTCCACAGGCTTACGATGGCGAGATATCGGAGGATGGTCGCTTCGTGGCTTACCAGGAAATCGGTTTCTGGGATCCGGAATGGCGAAATCATCGTGGTGGGCAGGCGAAACCTATTTCGATAGTCGATCTGCAGAATTATGAGCGAATCCTGACTCCGCGCGACCGCGAGCGCCATATGTCACCTGTGTGGATGGATGGGCAAATCTACTATCTGTCTGAAGCCGACTGGGCGAGTAATATCTGGCGATTCAATCCAGACACGGGTGCCAATGAACAGCTGAGTTTCCATTGGCAGTTCGACGTTAAAGACCTGGATGCTGGAAGTGGTGTAGTGATCTATGAACAGGGCGGCTATCTGCATGAGTTGGATCCGGCCACCGGTGAAAGCCGCCAACTGGAAATTTATGCAGAAGGAGATCTGAATTTCGCCCGGCGCCGCTGGGAGAATATAACCGCGACCGGATTGCGTAATGCATCGCTGTCGCCCAGTGGGCAGCGTGCCTTGTTCGAACACCGGGGTGAGATTCTAACGGTTCCAGTCGAAGAGGGAAGTTGGCGAAATCTCACCAACAATTCCGGTGCGGCAGAGCGGCATCCCGCCTGGTCGACCGATGGACAGCAGATCGCCTACTTCTCGGACGAGTCAGGGGAATATCAGTTGGTTCTCACGGATCAGACCGGTATTGGCGAGGCAAGAGTTATTCCGATTCCTGAACCGACCTTCTTCTTTCAACCCGTATGGGCACCGGGAGACTCACACATCGCCTTCACCGATACCGATATGCGCTTGCTGGTATTGGATGTAGTAACAGAGGAGGTAGTCCATGTCGACACCGAGCGATATGCGCACCCCGAACGGACCATGCAGCCCGTGTGGTCACCCGATGGGAAATGGGTTGCCTATGCACGCCGGCTCGATAATCACCACCGGGCGGTATTCTCTTACAACGTGGATACGCAACAGAATCACCAGATAACGGATGGAATGGCCGATGTGCTGACTCCGGTATGGGATGCTGGCGGCGACTATCTGTGGTTTCTCGCATCGACAAACTTTGGCTTGAATGTCGGCTGGTTGGATATGACCAGTTACGACCGGCCCGTTACTTACGCACTCTATGTGGGCATTCTCGATGCCGATGGTGCATCTCCGTTGTTACCGAAAGCCGGTGACGAACCGCTTGTAGATGCCCCGTCTGATTCCCCGGAAGAGGCCGATGGGGATGAGAATCCGGAGACCTCCCCTAGAGTTCTCGATCCCATTGACTTCGACGTGGACGGTTTCCTCGATCGGGTGGTGGCTACCACCTTGCCACAGGCTCGCTATCAGGGGCTGGTGCCTGGACCGGAAGGCTCCGTGTTCGTACTCCAGCAGCCGGCGGATGTCTCGCCGGGCAACGGCGGTCCGCAATTGAGCCTGAAGAAATTCAGCATCCAGGAGCAGAAGATTGATGAGTTTGGCCAGGTGCAGTTTGCCGCGACATCACACGACCGTTCGAAGTTGCTCACCCGATCGGGACAGGTCTGGCGTGTGCTGGGCACCGACCGCCCCCCGCGACCTGCTAATGGATCGGGGGAGGAAGGCGGCACCACGCTGGATGTCGCCGGGCTCCGTGTACAGATCGATCCCAAGGCAGAATGGGCGCAGCTGCTGCGCGAGAGTTGGCGTTACATGCGCGACTTCTTGTATGTGGACAATCAGCACGGTGCCCCCTGGGACGAAATCTGGGAGTGGTATTCCCCCTGGCTGGAACATGTGCGGCACCGCTCTGATCTGAACTATGTCATGGATATCGTCAGTGGCGAAATCGCTGTGGGACATTCCTATGTGCGCGGTGGTGACTACCCGGATATCGATAACATTCCAATTGGTCTACTCGGCGCCGATCTGATAAATGACCAGGGAGGAATACGAATCGATCGGATCTTCACAGGAGAAAATTGGAATCCCGAGCTGACTGCTCCACTGGCCATTCCGGGTATTGACGTCAAGGTCGGGGACTATCTCATCGCCGTCAATGGCTTCGATGTATCGAGTGCAGCCAATCCATTCGAGCTGTTTGAAGGTACCGCTGGCCAACAGGTGCAACTGTTGATAAACGACTCACCCTCCCGGCAGGGAGCCCGGGAAGTTATCGTTGAACCAATAGAGAATGAAAACCAATTGCGGACCTGGGCGTGGATCGAACACAACAGACGTGTTGTGGATGAGGTGTCTGATGGTCAGCTCGCCTATGTGTGGCTACCCAATACAGGGCAGGGTGGGTATGAAAACTTCAACCGGCTATATTTCGCCCAACAGAATAAACGCGGCGCAGTCATCGACGAACGTAATAATGGAGGTGGTTCAGCTGCCGACTATATCGTGGATTTACTGGCGCGTGATTTGAATGGCTACTTCAATTCTCCGGTGGGCGATCGCAAACCATTCACCCAACCGATAGCCGGCTTGTTCGGACCCAAAGTCATGATCGTGAACGGCCGCGCCGGCTCCGGGGGCGACCTGATGCCCTATCTGTTTCGCCTGCAGGGCGTCGGTCCTCTAATCGGTACACGCACCTGGGGTGGACTGGTGGGTACCTGGGATACGCCTCCCCTGCTGGATGGGGGAAATTACGTGGCGCCCCGTGGTGGATTTTTTGATGTCGATGGCAAGTGGGCAGTAGAGGCCGAGGGTGTTGAACCGGATATCTGGGTAGAGCAGGAACCCAAGGCAGTCATCGATGGAGGAGATCCGCAACTCGAAGCGGCTGTCGCAGAGGCATTACGACTGTTGGAAACCGAAGGCGTTGAATTGGCTCCCGAGCCAGCGGCACCGATTCGCTGGCGCAGGCCCGAAAGGCGGTCAGTAACTAATCAGTGAAGCTGGGGAAACTGAAGATAGTAAAATAAAGTCAGGTCGGGGAGGAATGAATGCAATACCTTGCTAAGGAGAGCCATCGCACATTTGTAGGAATTTGTGAAGTAGACATAATGGAAAATTTGTGACTCAATCTCTAAGGGGGACCGCCTTTGTCTATTTAGTGAAATTTTGGAATTAGCAAATGACTTCTATCCCTAATCTCGATGTGGATTCCCAGGAATCAAACCCCAACAGATTATTGTTGATCGATGACAGTAAGGAAATAACAGACATCCTGGAAGAGATTGGTAATATCGCTGGTTATTATGTACGCAGTGAGAACCAATACGAACTCATCATTCAGGAAATCGAATCACATGATCCCAGCGTCATTTTTCTTGATCTCCACCTAGGTCCTTCTGACAATTTCGCATCAGAAGAGATTCCACGTGAGGGTCTGGAGATTCTAAAATCCCTTTCAATCAATAAATCACAAGCGAAGATTATTATAATCAGTGGTCAGTCGAGAAGAACACGCGAACTCAATCAATTCCTGGGGCGTGATCTGAATCTGTCTGTGGTCGGTAGTATGCCCAAGCCATTTAATGCCGCCAAAGTAGAAGAAGCGCTGCTTAAGCTTAAGAAGGAATCTGACCAGAGTTTAGATGAACCATTTACTATCTGAACTTAGGATCTATGCAGTGGAGTGCTTCCCTAACGGTGGGAGCAATAGGGGGCAGGGAAGCAAAATAGTGGAGGCATCACTTCTTCAATGTTTACATTGAGACTGTAAATAGTTTGTGGACACCTAATCATACTTTGCTAAGCCTTTGATTTATCGACACTAATCTATGGGTGTCGAAAAAAAGGTTCACGCTAAGCCCAACCCTGTAGTGATTCGCTATAATTCTCTGGAGTCGTGGTTCAATATACATGGCATCGGAGACTGGAAATATGAATTTGACTAAACTGGTAGTTCCTTTGTTCTGTTTGTTGCTGTGGGGTTGTAGTTCCAGCGTGCCGCCTGAATACGGCATGGTAGATTGGTCTCTCAGCAATGGAACAGGAAGCCGGTTGACTGTTGTTGTGTACGACAAAATTTGTAGACGCACCTATTCTCGAGTACAGCTATCCAGGTCAGGCCAGCAAGATATGTCAACTTGTGCCAACAGTGAAGGCATAGCCGAAATAAGATATAGGCAAGCCGGCTACAATAAGGGGGATTATCTCTGGGTCGACACGCGTATGAACCGCAATCAAAGCCTTGTAGTTCGCTTCTGACCGGTAGCTCCTGTTGCGGCGGCAATTCGAGGCGTTTCTCGGCTGATCACCCTAGCATCGCTCGATCTGTGACTAAGCCAGGATTCCTAGAACGGCCGATGCGACTTCGGCAGCAATACGACTTTGCTGCTGGAGAGCTTGTCGTGCAGTGCATCACCGTTCGGGTCCAGGTAGAGCCACAGGTAGCCCAGTCCGAACATGAAAAATGCTGGCCAGGCAGCCACAAAACGCAATAGGGCTTGCACGGTAGTGATCGATGTATTCTGCAACGATACCACCTTGATGCGCCAGGCGATCATGCCCAGGGTTTGACCGCTACGAGTCCAGAAAAACACATAAAAGCCTGAGCAGCTTGCAACCATGAGCAGAAAGAGGATGTTGTCCAAAACTGGATCGGTCTGTACGACCCCATCGACCAGTTGATTGGTGTCGGGGCCAACAATGAGTTGCAGGGCGAATCCCAGCAACATCCAGATGGCGGCTACCAGGAAGCCATCGTAGAGCAGGGCAGCCAGGCGCCGCAACAGACCGGCGCGAGGGAAGTCCTGTAGCAGTTCCGTTGCTGATTCGCTTGGATTGCTTGAAGTCACAGGCTAGGGTACTACGGCGGTGCCTTAATCGCATGGATTACTTCCCTAACCGCCAGTGAGCATGGGATTATTTCTGTAGATTTCGGGTTCTGACTGCCATGAGATTTTGTTAGAATCCCGTCCCCGCGAGTATCGATCGCCCAGTTTAGGGCCCCATTTCAGGAATTAGTGATGAGTACCACAGATCAAGGCCGTCATATCTGCCTGATGGACACCACACTGCGTGATGGTGAGCAGACCCAGGGTGTCTCCTTTTCAGTCAATGAAAAGGTCAGTATCGCCCGGGCCCTGCTGCAATCACTTAAGGTGGACCGCATCGAAGTGGCTTCCGCCTGCGTTTCCGATGGCGAAAAGGAGGCGGTGTCACAGATTACGGCATGGGCGGCTGCGGAAGGCATGGCAGATCGGGTCGAGGTGCTCGGCTTCGTGGATTACCGGCGCAGCGTCGACTGGATTGTAAGCGCCGGCGGCAAGGTGATTAATCTCTTAACCAAGGGCAGTGAAAAACATTGTCGCGAGCAGCTGGGCAAGAATCTTCAGAGCCATATCGACGATATCTGCCGCACGGTCGACTATGCCAGGGAACAGGGCTTGAGGGTAAATATGTACCTGGAGGACTGGTCCAGCGGTTACCGGGATAGCCGCGACTATGTATTCGGCCTGGTGCAGGGAACCAGCCATCTGGGTATTGCCCACTACTTATTGCCCGACACATTAGGCTTGATGTCACCACCGGAAGTGACTGAGGCGCTCACGGACATGTTGCAGCGCTTTCCGGATCAGGAATTCGATTTTCACCCACATAACGATTACGGTCTGGCCACTGCCAATGCGATGGCCGCCGTCAATGCAGGTATTAACAATATTCATTGCACCATGAATTGTCTGGGTGAACGGGCTGGCAATGCCTCACTCCCCGAGGTGGCTGTGGCACTGAAAGATCAACTCAACATGCAGCTGTCCATCGACGAGAGCCGGATTGCGCTACTGAGTCACATGGTGGAAAACTTCTCCGGAAAGTGGATGGCCGCCAATACTCCTATAGTCGGTGCCGACGTATTCACCCAGACAGCCGGTATTCATGCAGACGGCGATATGAAAGGCGGCCTGTATATTACCAACCTGAGCCCGGAGCGTTTCGATCGCAAACGAAGCTACGCCCTGGGCAAGATGAGTGGCAAGGCATCTATCATCAATAACCTGGAAGAACTCGGTATCAGCCTGGCAGAAGAAGACCTGGCCAAGGTATTGCAGCGGGTTGTCGAACTGGGAGACTCCAAACACGTCATTACCTCGGAGGACCTGCCCTTCATCATCGCCGATGTCATGGAGAGCAAAGGCTATCAACACATCAGACTCTTGAACTGCTATATCAATACCGGCCTCGATGTGGACAGCACCGCCAGTGTGCGCGTTGCAATAGAAGAGGAAGAACTGCAAGCGTCTGGATCAGGCAACGGCGGCTTCGATGCCTTCATGGATGCCATCGGTAAGATCTTACAGACCCGAAATTTCGTCATGCCAGCATTAACTGACTACGAGGTACATATTCCACGTGGTGGTAAGACCGATGCGCTGACCGAATGTATCATCACCTGGGAATCGGACGAACAGAGTTTCCAGACTCGCGGAGTGGACGCCAATCAGGTGCTCGCTGCGGTTAAGGCAACCCTGCGCATGCTGAATATCATGTTGCATTCTTTATAGATTGAATAAGTACATCCCTGTACTTATTCAATGTCGCCTTTAAATCACGGGCGCAAAAGCGTGGTTTTGCTGGTGATTTAAAGGCTCGCATTTGCTTCGCAAATGGCAGCACATCCCTGTGCCGCATCAGAGTTCTTTTTAGAATTTTGTGGTGAGAGGATTGCTAAAGCTTGCTGAGTTCTTCCACAACCAGGTCACCGAAGCCGTCCGTACTGATCATGTTTACATCCGACCCGGGTTTCGACAGGTCCGCTGTCGAATAGCCCTGGGCGAACACACTCTGCATGGCATGCCAGACGTTCTTCGCTTCCTGATCCAGAGAAAAACTCATTTCCAGCATCATGGCAACCGAGCCAATCATTGAGTAAGGATTGGCGATTCCCTGCCCGGCGATATCGGGAGCCGAGCCGTGGGAGGGTTCATAGTAGGCCTTGTCCGGGCCGATGCAGGCAGACGGCATCAGTCCGAGGGAACCGAGTATGCCACCACCCTGGTCGCTGAGGATATCGCCAAACATGTTCTCCATCACCATCACATCGAATTGACCCGGATTGAGACACAGGTAGGTTGCCGCAGCATCTACCAGGAAATGCCGCACTTCGACATCTGGAAACTCGGTACCGATTTCACCCAGGACTTCATTCCACAGTACGCTGGACTTCAGCACATTGCTCTTGTGGATGTTGTGCAACACTTTGTTGCGCTTGCTGGCGGTTTCGAAAGCGACTCTGGCAATGCGGGCTATCTGGTCTTCATCGTATTCGAGACTCTCTTTGACGTAGCGCTTGCCCTGCTCATTAACGCCAGCTTCCTTGTTGCCGAAATAGAGTCCCCCCACCAGTTCCCTGATGATAATGAAGTCGATACCGTCTCCGATGATTTCAGGTTTCAGGGGCGAGAAACCGGCTAATGCCTTGGGTAAGTAGACGGGACGAAAGTTTGCAAAGGTGTCATAGCGGCGGCGCAATGGCAGCAGCGCACCACGCTCAGGTTGCATGTCGACAGGGATCTTCTTTGATTCTTCGTGGCTCAGACCAATAGGACCTTTCAGAATTGCATCGGCAGTGTCGCAGAGTGCCTTGGTTTCGTCGGGAAAGGAATGGCCGTGGCTGAAGTAGGCGCTGGCACCGAAGGCTCCCGGCAATAATTCGAAATTCAGGTCATTACGCTGGACTACAAGATTCAAGACCTTGACCGCCTCGGCCATGATCTCCGGGCCAATGCCGTCACCGTCAAGCAGCGCGATTTTGTATGAAGTCATACTGGTGTCCTGAGAATAGTGAGTGGTCAGAAATGAGCCGCGTAATTTACCACGCAAGCGACTGACTGAACAGGCAGTACGTCTATTCTGAGGGGTAAAGGTTTAAGCTATGGGGTGAAGGGTGTGGCAGCTGTCTCTGTTTCCAACCCTGTTAGCCTAGTGCTTGCAGAACAATGGAAATCTGACGGATAAAGACCAGGGTAAGGATAATGACGATGGTGTAGACGACGCCGTCACCTAATTCCAAGCCGAAAAAGGTTTTCGACTTCTTTCCGCCGCTCTCGCTATTATTGGTTTCGTTGTCTTCGTCATCAAAACTCATTTATGGAATTCCTCTTTCCAGCCCTTTTCACGAGCAGAGATGGAATCTTGTAGTATAGATATGTTTCCTAAGAGGCTTATCGGCACTGTACCCCGTCAGCACCTATGGAACAGATATAGCACGGGTTTAAAGGAGAGTTTTTGTTCATCCTAACGTGAGGAGTTGAGATGAAACAGAAACAAGCAGAACGACCCGCATCGTCAGAACGGATCATTCGTGACATCAAGCGCAAGACGCGTAAGCAATACAGTGCG
>DMJN01000243.1 GCA_003451715.1 Gammaproteobacteria bacterium
CAAAGGGATAGCCTCTCACCCAGTTGTGGTCATAGCCCACACAGGCCAGTGTCTCGACTGAGTAACCCCAGATTGCTTCTATGCACATACGATCACCCCCGGCATGCAGGTGCGGCTCGAAGGTAATGACCTTGGTGTGTTCCGTCAGTACCTGATAGGCATGTAGCTCCTGATCCTTTGCATTGCCCTCGACGCTGATATCAACACCATTTCCATTGATACTGATTCCGCTGGCGTACTTCGGCTCATAACCTAACGGGTGTAACCTAAAACCTATTTGCAGATGACCCGTGGTATCACGCCCATTGGAGTGCATGTGCACCGAATCGGTGAAGAAGGTGGAATTGGCTCTTAGTAAGGGGCCCGCATCGGGATCGAAGATGTCCCCATTACGGCCGACCTCGTGTACCGGGAAAGTGGTAGACTGACCTGGAATTGCATTGCCATCCTCGTCCATTGTCTCCATACGCCAGATCATGTGGTGAAAAATCCACAGACCACCCACGGTGTCGGACTCTTCAGCGCCAACACCCACGTCATTTATTTCCACTATTTCTACAGACTTCACATAGCGATCTTCTGTCAGACCACTTGGAATGCTGGGAATTTCACCCCACCAATCGGGTCGACCCTTGGCCATGAAGAAATCTTCAGTTTCGACAATCAGGTCTGGCTCGCCCAGTTTCCACTTGGTAGTGTCATCGAAAACCAGTGGCTCGGGTGCGTCGGCAATATTTCCCTTTGGTGTGCCACTGCGCGCCCAAGTGGAAATGGCGACAACTTCCTCTTCGCTTAGGGAAGGGTCACCCTTGAACTGTTGAATGCCCACGTTCTTTTCCATATACCACGGTGGCATGGCGCCAGGACGGCTGCGCAGGCCAGTCTTGTACTCAATTAGCCCGGCAAAAGGGGCTACCTCTTCATAGGTAACCATGGACATGGGAGCCACACCACCGGGACGGTGACAATTCTGGCAGCTACGCTGCAAAATTGGCTCGATATCCTTGTGGAAAGTAACTTCCTGGGCCAGGGTCGCTGGTGAAAACACCATAGCAGAGACGGCCAACAACAAAGCTTTGTTAATTAATGTCGAAATTCGCATGTATATCTCCTAAATTTCTAAACAGGGATCATTCCAGTAGTGTTAATGATGGGATGATTTGGAAACCTCAAGAAAATCCAAGGGTTGATTAGACTCAACCCAGTATTTTAATTCTTCCAGAATATCCACAAACATTGATCCACATCTGATTTTGGGCAGAAAAGTCGGACCGCTCAAAATGCCTTAATCGCCCATTATAGAGCACTTTTTTAGCGAGCACTGTAAAAAATCTTCTGAAAGCAGGATGATATTCCCTGCATGAAGGCGTGGATTTCAATTGAGATAGTCCCTATTGTTCCGATACTCGCCCATACTGCTGTTTTCTCATTGAAGCAAATGGTGCAAAACACCAGTTATAATCGGTATCTTGAGTATTCAATGGAATCGCAGCTTGACTATTCTTCCCACCAATCATCTATCCCAAATTCTTTCAATTGCTCCGCGCTTATGGTTGTACTAACGCCATAACTGCCTTCAGCATCACCTATAAGTACTGGTATGTCGATACAAATAGAGCCATCCTCTGCTTTATCCATCAAGGCATCTTCTACAGCCTGGTTAAGCGTACTCATTAACAGCGCATTATTGCTGACATCAAAACCTGGAATTTGTTTCTCTGCTTCCTTTGCTAGCCAGTCGACACATGCAATGAATTCCTCACTGACGAATGTGTGAGGATCTTCGGGAATATCGATCCATTGGCCGGATCGTCTGATATTCCATCGCCAAAGCAAGAATAAAATTACTAATCCAATACCCAGTCCGTACCAGATGTCCATGTTGTCCTCCTCTTTAGGATTGAATGGAATTGCTCACTGCATTATTGCTGTCGAAACCCCGGTTGCTCCTATAGACCTTCCCTTTTAGCCTTCTCAACCAACTCTTTTACTGCCTTGTTGGATAGCAACATGGCAGCAGTACCAACCCGCTCAGTGGTGTAGAGGTGTTCTACCACTTTCTCCTTGAAGCCACCGACAGTAAATGCCAGTTTGCCATCAGCATCATAAGACTTCTGCGGAACCGCAGCACCGATTACGTCTTTGTTAAACGAGAGCAGGGTTTTGAGATCGGCCGCGGGCAGACGAATGTCTGCATCCAGGTAGAGCAGGTGCGTGTAGTGCTCCTGGTTGTGATGGAAGTAGGAAATGATCGTGTTGCGAGCACGGGTAATCAGACTCTCTTTTCCAAAAGAAGCCAGGGTAAAATTCAGGCCGTTTTTCTGATAATCCAGCAGGGAATTTACATAGTCCAGGTGCACTATGCCGCCGTAGGCCGGGGTGCCGATTAAGAGTCGCATCGATCTACTCCCTGTGTATGTTTTTCCAAAAAAGCAGGGGCTATCCCTGTTTTACTCCCCCTTCACGTAGCGATTAAGCCAGGTATTCATTTCCCACAGGGTGTGCATGACGGATTCTCTTGCGCGGTACCCATGACTCTCTTGAGGCAGCATCACCAGTCTTGCTTTCACGCCATGTCCTTTAAGCGCGTTATAGAAACGTCTGCTCTGCAGTGGAAACGTACCTGAATTGTTATCCGCTTCACCATGTATCATCAGTATGGGTTCACTGATCATCTGTGCATGCATAAAGGGTGACATATCAAAGTAGACGTCCGGCGCCTCCCAATAGGTACGTTCTTCAGATTGAAAACCGAAGGGTGTCAGCGTGCGGTTATAGGCGCCGCTCCTGGCCAATCCGGCGACGAATAGATCTGAGTGGGCCAGCAAATTAGCCGTCATGAATGCACCGTAGGAATGCCCGCCAATTGCAATCAGATTCCGTTCTGCCACGCCCCGCGATACCACTTCATTAACGGCGGCTGCGGCACTGCCCACCAACTGTTCGACAAATCCGTCGTTTGGTTCCAGTTCACCCTCGCCGATGATGGGCATGGTCGGTCCATCCAATATGGCATAGCCGCTGGCCAGGAATGGCAGCGGACCGTTCACACTGATTCCGTTAAAGCGGTAAGGGGATCCCCGCATCTGTCCTGCCGAGGCGGCATCTTTGTATTCACGGGGATAGGCCCACATGAGCATGGGGAAGGGACCATCTTCCGGTGACATGCCAGGTGGTAGATAAAGAGTCGCCGTGAGCATCACGCCATCGTTTCTCTGATAACGGATTACTTCCTTGTACACATTGGCCAACTGAGGATAGGGGTGAGGAAAGCTGGTTAAAGCCTGGGCGGAGTCCGGATCATTAAGGGCAAGGCGAAAATAATTTCCCGGAGTGCTGGGAGATTCACGGCGAATTAACACCCACTGGTGCTCTTCATCCAGAAAGGAAATAAATGTGGCATAAGTGGGTGCTGTGGATTGCCAGAGTCGCTCACTGGTTTTGCTGGTCAGCTCAAGCCGATCAAGAAAAGGGCGATCTCCCTCGGCTGACGCCCCCTGGCCCTGTAGATAAATAGCGCTACTATCATCGTCCAATAACAAGTTGTAACGACCATAGGCGTTCGCAACAAGCACCGGCGATCCCGGATCGTTGTAGCGATCTTCACTACTGCGCTCAAACAGCAGTGTCTTGCCAGGGGAAGCGGCATCCGGTGCAACCATCCAGGTACGTATCTGTCGGCTGCTCCACCAATTCTCCGAGACCAGTGCCAGGTTGCCATTACCCCAGGTGATTCCGGCATAGCGCATCTCCAGCGCGATGATTTCTTCCGGCTCGCCCGTGAACGGTGCCTCCATAGCGAGCACGACGTCTCTTATGTCTACATCGGCCCTGGGATCACCGCCATCCCGTGCCTCCACCCAATAGAGAGTCGCGCCTGCGTCGGCGCGCCAGTTTACCGAACGCGGTCCGGTGGGCACGGCACCTCGTCCGATCGGTACTTCTTCGGCCAGCGGCAGGTCTGCCAGTTGCCAGGCGAGATCGCCCCGTGTATTCAATACCTCAAAACGGCGAGGAAATCTCTGGTTAGGAACCAGGTAAGAGAATGGTCGGTGTATAACTTCAACCAGGAAATACTCTCCGTCGGGGGAGGAGCTGGCACGGCGCACCAGTCCCGGTTCACTCAGATTCGAACTGCTTCCATCCAGAGATACCAGCAGAAGTTGTACGGCGCCGTAGTGGTCGAATAAATCTTCATCGTGGGAATTAACCATTAAATCCTGATAGGTACGCGCAGCTGCAGGACGCCCCGATGATTCTTCTATAATCGGTCCGGTAGGCACCAGGGGCCGTATCGGAGCCGGGCCCCGGTTTTCCGGGATAGATTTCACCAGCAGGGTCTCGCTGTCAGACAACCAGGAGTAAGGTTGCCCGAAGATGGCATTCACCGGTGTGTCCAGTAACGGGCGCGCCTGACCGGAAGCGACATCGGCCGTCCATAATTCAATATGAGTGCCCCGATCAAGAATGAATGCCAGATGTAGTCCATCAGGCGACCAGCCAAGTGAATCGATACGGGGATTGGCTGGTAAACCGCTGATGGGGCGTTCCCGCCCATCTCTCAGATTCTGCAGGGTCAGCCCATTGTAGTAAGCGCGGCGGCTGGCGGCATTGTTTGCCGGATTGATGCGCATACCTGCGATACGCAATTCCTGTTCGGATAACTCAGCGATCGTCGGCAGCCCGTCGCGACTCATCAATACCATCCACTCTTTCTGTGGATCGATGGATACGGCGGGTGTTGGCTCGGCATCGACGATGTCAGCGATATCCAGCGGAGGCAAACGATAAGATTGGTTAGCACTCTGCCCATTGGCGAGCGTGCTACAGATCGAAAGCATCGATACCAATACCAGACAAATGTTGAACTTTTTATTGGCTTTTGTAGTCATGGTCACTCCACTGATAGAAGAGATCTGATAGGTCGATCAGTGTATCGAGTAAATATGAATAGGGATAGACCACGTTTTTCAGATACTCTAGTTTTTTGCATTTTGATATAACAAGGACTACAACATGGCAAGCTATCTAATCGCGAATTACAACGTCAATAACTCCGAAGGCTACGGAGCCTATGTCGCCGCAGTCGGGCCTACCATTGTCGCCCATGGTGGCAAGATTCTGGTGGCGGGTACGGGCAGCACGACCGTGGAAGGCAATCCTGGCGGAGTGACTGTGGTTCTCGAGTTTCCTACCCGTGAAGCGTTGCAGGATTGGTACGATTCTCCCGAGTATCAGGAAATCATTCACATGCGCACCGACAATACCGATGGCGCCATGGTATTCGCCGATGAGTTTGTGATGCCGGGTTGAGTGTTTTACCTCCTGATAAGAAAAATCATAGGCTCGCCAAATACCCGTTTAACAGGCTGATCATTCCTCGCCCATCGCTTGGATCAGTACTGCCGATGTATTTCAGGGGACACCAACAACTTAAGGTCTTAATACTGGGGTAAGTCTAAGCGGAGTAGGCTCTCATATATTTATAGGAATTAGTCGCATCTGTCGACTCCATTTTCGAAATTGAGAAACCGAAAAGAGTGCCAGATATTTGATATACAACAAAAAATATCAACCGGATTAATTTGCCCTGACACCTTAATGTTCATATCATCGCGGGCCCTTAACCTAAGGTAATTTAGCTATACGTGGACAATGATGCATGAGTGAATATAACAAGATCCTCCTGGAAGAGAGTGAAATTCCTAGAAGGTGGTACAACATTATCGCGGATTTACCTGAGCCTCCGCCCCCTGCCTTGCACCCTGGGACTCATGCACCCGCTACTGCTGAAGACTTCGCACCCCTGTTTCCCAGGGCGCTTATAGAACAGGAAGTCAGTCAGGAGCGCTACATCGATATTCCCTCAGATGTGATCGATGTATACAAGCTGTGGCGGCCAAGTCCTCTGTTTCGCGCA
Source organism: Gammaproteobacteria bacterium (assembly GCA_003451715.1). GTDB lineage: Bacteria > Pseudomonadota > Gammaproteobacteria > Pseudomonadales > Pseudohongiellaceae > UBA9145. Next base: position 5,921 of record DMJN01000243.1, read on the forward strand.
CGTCGACTGGAAAAGCTATTGGATACACCGGCCAAGATTTTCTACAAATACGAGGGCGTAAGCCCTGCTGGTTCCCATAAGCCAAATACGGCGGTTCCCCAGGTTTGGTATAACGCTCAGGAAGGTATTAAAAAACTCACGACAGAAACCGGTGCCGGTCAATGGGGTAGTTCGCTCGCTTTTGCTTGTGCACAGTTTGGACTGGAATGTGAAATCTGGCAGGTGGCTGCTTCCTATCGCGCCAAGCCCCATCGACGTACCATGATGGAAATCTGGGGCGGGAAGGTGCACCCAAGCCCTTCGGAAGTTACTGAATTTGGCCGTTCATTGTTGGCAGAAGATCCTGATCATCCCGGCTCCCTTGGTATTGCGATTTCAGAAGCCGTTAGCGAGGCTGTACAAAACCCTGAAATTCGCTATGCATTAGGCTCAGTGTTGAATCATGTGCTGCTGCATCAAACAGTAATCGGCGAAGAAGCTTTGCTGCAGCTGGCAAAAGTGGGTGAAACTCCGGATATCCTGGTAGGTTGCACCGGTGGTGGCTCAAATTTTGGCGGGCTCGCCTTTCCTTTCCTGCGGGAAAAGCTGGCGGGAAAAATGAACCCGGTGATTCGCTGTGTTGAGCCAGCCGCTTGCCCCACCTTGACCAAAGGCGAATACCGATATGATTTCGGTGACACCGCCGGCTTGACTCCACTGATGAAGATGCACACTCTGGGACATTCCTTTATTCCTGAACCTATCCACGCGGGTGGCTTGCGTTATCATGGCATGGCACCGTTGGTTTCTCATGTCTACGAGTTGGGTCTTGTGGAGGCGATTGCAATCCCGCAGAACGAGTGTTTTGAAGCGGCTCTGCAGTTTGCCCGCTCGGAAGGAATCGTTTCTGCACCAGAGCCTACCCATGCCATCGCTGCTGCCATTCGCGAAGCGCTGGCCTGTAAGGAATCTGGTGATGAGAAGACAATTCTCACCGCACTGTGTGGCCATGGTCATCTTGATCTGGCAGCCTACGACAAGTACCTGCAAGGGGATATGGTTGATCTGGAGTTGTCTGAAGATGTGATAGCTGAGGCTATGAAAACAGTACCGGAAATTACCTGAGCTGGCTCAGGCATCCAGATTGACTACTTATCGAATATTTAACTAATGGAAGGATAAAGAACAATGAAACGCAATTCTCTTGCCGTTGCCATAATTTGCGCCGGCTTTTCACTCGGTGGCGAGTATGTACATGCCCAGGATCGTCAGTTAAGTGGCGCACAGCGAATACTGGAAGAAGTGGTAATTACCGCACGCAGGAGAGAAGAGACTCTTCAGGATGCGCCAATTGCTGTCTCAGCCTTTACTGGTGAATCCCTGAATTATCGCGGCGTCAGCAGGCTGGATGACATCACCAGTTTTGTACCCAGCCTGACTTTGGAGAACAACCCCAGCTTCGGTGGCGCCTCTAATTCGGCCGCCATTTATCTCCGTGGTATCGGGCAGAAAGAATTCCTTCCCACCACGGAACCCGGCGTGGGCCTGTATGTCGATGGTGTCTATGTGGCCCGTTCCGTAGGTGCCTTGTTAGATATCGTCGACATTGAACAACTGGAGATTTTGCGCGGTCCTCAAGGTACATTGTTTGGACGAAATACTATAGGTGGTGCAGTCTCCATCACCACAGTCAAGCCAGACCCCAATGGTGAGCGTGAAACCAGTTTTTCCGTCATGGGCGGATCTGATGATTTGCTTACTCTTCGAGGATCGTTCCATTTTCCTATTAGCGAAACACTGGCGGCTCGCATCTCCCTGGCTTCCTTCGAGCAAGACGGCTATGTAAAACGAGCCGATGGAGTCGATCTTGGAGACAATGATACGGATACCGGCAGATTGAGCCTGGCATGGCGCCCCAATGATCGCCTGAGTGCTGACTTTAGCTTTGAAGCCACCCGAGATCGTGAAAACGGCCCGGCTCTGGAATTGATTGGTATTGATTTCACCGATCTGAGTCAGCTCGACGGCGTGGTACTGGCTCCACCGCCACCGATGGCTTTTATTCATAACGTGACGACTGCCGCTGCCGGCCAGGGCATTCCCTGTGCGGTAACTGACACGGCGGGGAATGGCATCACTTCCAATCCTGCTATCTCCAACTGCTATGACAGCCGTTATATCGGCAAAGATGGTCACGACGATGGATCTGCTCCAGCATTTTCCGAAACTGATCTGAAAGCGGCTTCTGCTACCATTAGCTATGATCTTTCCGACAACCTGACACTGAAGTCCATCAGTGCCTGGCGTGACCTGGATTCAGAATTTGCCCGCGACGGGGATCATTCACCATCTCGTATCTCCCAGTTCTTTGACGACTTGAATCAGGAGCAGTTCACCCAGGAAATACAGTTATTAGGCAACTATCAGAACCTGAATTGGATTCTTGGCTATTACTATTTCACAGAAGAAGGCAGGAATACCAATATTCTCGATTTTACTGTTTCTAACTTTCGTTCTGGGGGTGATTTCGACAATGAAGCCTCGGCTGTGTTTGCGCAGATGACCTATGACCTGGCAGATAATCTGCATCTTACCCTGGGTGGTCGTTATACCGACGAAGAAAAAGAATTTTTGCCGGATCAGATCATTTTCAATAACTATTACGCAGGGTTCAGCCAGCTTGTGCCACCAGGTCACCCGCTAGCCGCGCTTGATGCGCCTTTCTTACAGGCAGGCAGTCGTATATTGCCGTACTTAGACTAGAAAATTGATATAACTGAATTCACACCGATGGGCAGCTTGTCCTATGATTTCAGTGATGAAATGATGGTTTATGGCACCTATTCCGAAGGATTTAAATCTGGTGGTTTCACCCAGCGTGTATTCCCTCCAGTTGTAGCGGGCTTTACAGCACCACCAGGAACAGCAGATATTGATTTGATTCCAACTTATGATCCGGAATTTGTGGAATCCTATGAAATCGGTTTCAAGGCGAGGTTGGCGGATGGTCTGGTGCGCCTGAATGGTGCTATTTTTCATACCGATTATGATGACCTGCAGGTGCAGGTGTTTAATAGTGTAGCGCCGGTTACGGAGAATATTGGGGAAGCCAGCATCGAAGGTATCGAGTTGGAAGTGCAGGCGGCGCCTGGCGAAGGATGGTTGCTGGAGGCCAGCACCTCATGGCTGGATGCCGAGTATGATGAAATCGACACCGGCATCACCCTGATCGGCAAGGGTTTCGATTTCGAACGAGTACCAGATTTCACAGCAAGTCTTGGCGTTTCCAAGGAAATATCGCTGGGCTCCTATGGCATCCTGGTCAGTCGCCTGGATTGGTCTTATCGAGACGAGGCTTATAACGATGCCTATAACACACCTATTCTGGAAACCGATGACTATGAGTTAATAAATGCCAGCGTGCGTTGGCACAATGCTGACGATGACCTCAGTATCATTCTCAGTGGCCGCAATCTTGATGATGAGGAGTATATGATTTCCGGTGTATACGGTACTGCCTTCCAGTCTTATGAAGCCATGTTTGATCGTGGTCGGGAATGGAGTCTGGAAATTCGCATGGACCTGTAATCCGGGCTGCAAGCAATTCTTGATTGTTAACTGTACTTTAATCAGATTCCTTTTATACAGTACAAATATTCAGCAGTATGTTCGCTACTGTTGAAAGCAAGTTTGTACTGGGGAAAAAGAGGGACACCGAAGTACTCCCTTGCTAAGATCTTCCAAATGAAGACCGAACGTGTCCATGACCTGCTGCAATGGGTTTGAGCCCACAGCGGCAACGATTTGGTACGCCAATAAATTGATCTTTGGTAATCCTGCGAACGATGATCCCTATGACTGTAGAAAAATCACAACGTATTAATAGGGCTCTCCAAGAGCTTTGCAATGACTCCCCTATACTTCACCGGCAATTCACTTTTTCCGATGAAGAATTAGGCAATCACCACCCGGTGCTGGCCGATCCTATCGGGGATGAAGCCCATTCTCCCATCCGAGGGATCATTCATCGCTATCCCGATCGAGTCCTGCTGCTTCCCAACTATTTCTGCCCATCGATCTGCCGATTCTGTTTTCGGAAGGCCAAAATTGGAAAAGAGCCCGCATTGACGGAAACAGAGTTGGAGGCCGCCCTGGAGTATATTCGAACTCATACCGAAATTTTCGAAGTGATCCTTAGCGGCGGTGAACCTCTGCTCTCCTTTACAGGCCTGCAACGGATCATCGATCGGCTGGATGCCATTCCCCATATCGACATCATTCGAATCCATACGCGGTTGCCTCTGACCGCCCCGGGGGATGCTGCAGTTTTTTTTAAACAGAATAAACTGACATTTAAGAAACCGCTCTATCTCGTTATCCACTGCAATCATGTTGATGAAATCACGCCGCAGTGGAAATCCTTCGCTCACTCCGCACATCAACAGGGAATCATCCTGCTCAGTCAAAGCGTACTACTGGCTGGCATCAATGATTCTGTCGAGGCATTGGAAGGACTCTTCCGGGAACTGGTTCGAAACCGGGTCTGTCCGTACTACCTTCACCATCCCGATCAGGTCACCGGGACGGACCACTTTCGTGTCCCGCTTGAAAAAGGGAGGGCGTTATTCAACCAGCTTCGTGGACGGCTAAGCGGCGTGGCCATTCCTCGGTATATGTTGGATAACCCCGGTGGAAAAGGGAAGGTTTCAGCCGAATCGGAGAGGATTTCCGAACAGGAAGGTCCATTTAAAATACAGACTGGAACCGAAATTCTTTCATATTCCGAAACATGATGTGGAATCCCATGGGTGGAATCTGAAAACAATAAAAGTCATCGCATCAAACCGCACTGTCCATGAAAATTTTTAGCTGGTGGAAATGAAGGAGATGACCCATGTCTGTAAAAGCCCACCCAGAAAGCCCATGAATAGAGCATTTCTGCTGGTTTACTGACCATAGAATGAGGTGGATTAAAGATCGGCCAGCTTGCTATGAAAATCAATCTTTTGCAGCCAGAGTACTGGATCTTTTGGCTAAAAATTGACCATTATTGAGGTAGATGTAGCGGTTTAGAGTCGAGATTTCCTACAACTGCCTACAATTGCGTGTAAGCTGTGCTCGAGACACTCAAGGTGGGCTATGGCCGATAAACTCAATCCTGGCAAAACGTTTCCGGAATTGACACTCCATGTAGTGGGTGGCGGCGAAATTACATTGCCGGCGGCTCTTCAAACACCCATGACTATTTTGTTGTTCTTCCGCGGACACTGGTGACCCTATTGCCGCCGGTTGCTGGCCGGTTTTGAGGAACGCCGTGATGCGTTTCGGGAACAGGGAGTGGCGATCATTGCTGCAACGGTAGACAGCGAGCAGGAGCTGCAGGATATTGCCGCTAGCGTGAAATTTCCTGTCGCCTGGGGAGTCAGCATATCAGATGGCGATGCTATTGGTGCCTGGTGGGAGCCACGCCGGGACCACATTCAACCCAGTGAATTCCTGTTGTCTGGCTCGGGCAAGGTGATGATTTCCAGTTATAGCAACGCACCGATTGGTAGAATGAACCCGGCCGAGTCTCTGACATTGGTGAAGTACCTGAACGAACAGCGAGCCAGGACCAAACAGCAAAGCAGCTGAACAAAATTCTGCGGAGCCTTTAGATGCCAAATAGAAAATCACTAATCAACCTACTGATCCTGCTTTTCTCTCCGGTGGTTGCCGGTCAATCTGATGACTACCAGCCGCCTCGAACTGCCGAGGGTCATCCGGACCTGCAGGGAATCTTCACTTTTCGAACCCTGACTCCGATGCAGCGGCCTCCCGAGTTGGGTGACCGGGCCGTGCTCACAGAAGAAGAAGCGGTTGAGTGGGAAGCCTATGAAAACCGCCGCCAGAATCGCGATCTCATCATCGACTCGGTCGGCGGTGCTGCGTATCCGCCCGGTGTCATTTCCTATAATGAATTCTGGTACGAGCGCGGCAATGAAACGGTTGTGGACAGGCGCACTTCGTTGATTGTTGATCCGCCCAACGGACGCATTCCGCCACTAACCGAAGAGGCTTTGCAGCGGCGCGCCAATGTCGCCGCCATGCATGAAGCGAGTCTCGGCCCGGAGGCGCGACCTTATGCCGAGCGTTGCATCGTCACCCGTACTTCGGGGCCGCCGATGCAATCAGGATCCTACAATCTCAACGTGCAGTTCGTGCAGACCCCGGATCACTTCATGATCATGAACGAGATGATCCACAACGTGCGTATAGCAAAAATGGATACCGAGCATCGGGATGGTCCAGCATTAGTGTGGGAGGGTGACTCGGTCGGCTACTGGGAAGGCGATACGCTGGTGGTCGATACTCTAAATTTCTGGAAAGGCACCGCGTTTGCCGATTCCACTCCCAATATGCATCTCGTGGAAAAATTCACGCGAGTAGGTCCTGACACACTCATGTATGAATTCACCATCGAGGATCCCACGACCTGGACTCAATCCTGGACTGCCGTGATACCCATGCAGCGTATGGATCAGCCGATCTACGAATACGCCTGCCACGAAGGTAACCATGGACTACACGGGGTTCTGGCAGGAATTCGCCGCTTGCAGCTAGAGGCAGAGCAGTAGAAAGCCAGTTCTCGATAGCCCGCTCTTTCAATTTTAGGAGAGTACAAAATGACCACCCTAATCGCTTACATGGCAGTCGCCATCGCTACAGCAGGATTGATATTCATTGTGCAACCATCGACAATTCTTCAGTACATCCAGGCACAATCCGGATCAACTGGATTTAAGTGGTTCGCAGTCGCCATTCGCGCCGTGATTGGTGTTGCATTTATCCTGGTAGCTGCTGAATCGAGATTCCCAACCTTACTAACAGTCATTGGTGGATTGGCGTTAGCGGCGGCGCTCTTCATGGCCGTTATGCCAAAGGAGAGTTTCGCCGCATTGATATCCAAGCTGGCTGGTATGAACTCTATGCTGGCAAGCATCGGTGGTGTGGCTGCAATCCTGGCAGGCTGGTTTATAGCCTACGCCGTGTTGTAATACGAGCCGACCAGTGAACATACAGCAGCGAGCTGCCTTTTCGGAATTCACTTCGTGTTGGTTCAGAGCACGGGAGTAGCCATCGATAGATCCAGTACGGCAATCTGCCCGGTCCAGGGGTTCGTTGACTGGTTTGAAAGTAAAAATAGTAGGATTCTTTAATCCCCTTTTTCCTGCTTTGCAAAAGCTGACTATCTAGAGCCAGTCCGGTTTCCTGCCGGGTCCACTAAATCGATGTAGTCGTAATTGCTTACAATCGTTAAAGCCTGCAAATTTTGTCAATTCGGATTTCAGAGCCCTGGCCGCTTCCTCGACATTTTTCACTGAATCTTCGAGTTGCAGATGATACAGATGTAGCACACTTGTTTTCCTCTCAGCCTTTGCGTCGAGTCATCCAATTAACCTGTTTCGGTGTAGCAGTGGCAGGCAGAAATAACCGTAATTCCGATTTTCTTTTTTCACATAACATTCGATCTGGTAGTTAAAATTAAACAGGCGCTTGATACGATCTCGCTGGATGACGGCATTGTCAAATGGGGAAAGAACACGCAGACTACTGCGCAGTGGTTTTGTATCCAGCAATTCCAGTAGTGCAGGCTCGCAGTAGTAATCCCGCCCGGCAATAGACAGCTGCACGATAGTACCTTCTTCTTCCATCTGCAATGCCGTTGAGCCCATTGTAGATCCCATGCCCTTCCTCAAGTAACGCATTTCCTTCAGTTGTCCCAATCCATGAGTGCGCAGGAACGAGCTAATCAGGTGCTGACATAGTTCGGTCTCGGTGGGAACCGAAGTATCGACTCCTTCCGGCAAGACGCGCTCCCGCAGGTCATAGACTTTTTGGAAGTTTCTGCGGCAGGGCACCATAAGCTCACCCTCGATGAACAGCTGTTCGAGTGCCATCTTCGATGGGGAGCGTGCCCACATAGCTTTGCTGGATGGCTTGTCATCGAAATCACTGGGTGTGAGCGGTCCTTCGGCACGAATCCGCCGCATCACCCTGTCGGTTTCTTTGCTACTCTTAGGGAACCAGTGAACCTCTCCGCTGGCAATGCGATTCATCATCGGCAATGAAAAACGGTAGTCTTTCATTGGCAGGATCGCCAGGGCATGAGCCCAGTGCTCGAACACCTTGCCCTGTTTCTGCAGACTGTCGATATGTTCGGGTTTGAAGCCTTCCACACGATTCCAGAGGGTGTGTAAATGGGCCCGTTGCACGACGGACAGGGTATCCAGTTGCACGTAACCCAGGTGTTCGATGGCGTCGAGTGTAGCGCCCTCTCCACGGCCAAAACTACTGCGGTTGTTCAGGCGCTGGCAGTGGAGAACGAGCTTACGGGCATCCTTTACTGGAAGAGCGAGGGTCATAGTGTTCGAGAGGGGTGGCTAGGGCAGTACAAAAACAAACAGGGTATGGCCGATGTTGCAGACACCGGTTGCCGCGTTTGGAGGCAGGAGGGTGAACAGGAGTTTGATACTGGCTAACTTCGTGTTGCTCATGGCTTGTCTCTTGGCACAGTAATTTTCTGATGGGTCCTAGCAAAAACTCTGATTGATGCAGTTACCCCATTCAGACCATTCGATTGGTGGCACGTGATTCTGGGCTTCCAGGATATAAGTAGTACCGGAAAGCGGAGTGCCGTCGAATCCCCACCAGACATAGATGATGCCATTGAACACGCCCACGAAATGGGAATCGATTCCTGGCCAGATGAATGGGGGTATGCCATGGGATCCGGAATCCATGTCGGAAACTGAATTCAGGTCACCGCGAAATGCGGCTACTTCGATCGCCACCTTGTACGGCCCGGCCGCGAGTATCGCTTCAGAGAAACGCGCACGGTGCCGGTAATGCTGATAGGAAGGAATCGCAACAGACATAAGCACACCAATGATGGCAGTTACTGTCATCAGTTCCAGTAGTGTGAAGCCCTGCTGTTCATGACGCTTGATCATCTCTAAACTCGCAAGTAATTCGGTCGATTCTGATTAAGATAGAGACCAGACACCTCTTTTTAGCGCATTTCTTGGCAAATTCAAAGGCCGGAGACCCGTTGACGCGAATCTATGAAGTACTTTGCCTATGGTTCCAATATGTCGGTACCGCGATTGCGGAACCGAATTCCCATGCTGGAAAAAATTGGTGTGTATGCTCTGCAGGGCCACGAACTGCGGTTTCATAAAGCGGGGACCGATGGCTCGGCAAAGTGCGATGCGTTTGAAACTGGGAACTCAGAAGATGTTGTGATCGGCGTATTGTTTGAAATCGATAGCCAAGGTAAGGAAATTCTTGATCGCATTGAAGGGTTGGGCATGGGATATGCGGAGAAGAGCGTAAACCTGATCCATGCCTCAGGATCAGTAAGCAAAGCACAGACCTATTTCGCCACGCATATCGACAACGCTCGAAAACCATATAAGTGGTACGTAGAGCATGTTCTAAAGGGCGCAAGGGAGGCCCCTTTGCCGGCTGACTATGTGGCTCGTATCGTGTCCGTCGTTTCAATCAATGATCCGGATTTGGACCGCGAAGTTCGCCAACGCGCGATCTATGACCGGACAACTACACCTTAGTTTTTCTGCCGCAGAAAATCTATTCCTGCCTCGACAGCATTAACAACGCTTCGAGCCACTATCAGGAATGACAGTTTGATTTGCTGGGCGATTGACAACAAGCCGACAGATCGGAAGTAACGTTTGAAACGGTTCCACGTAGCATTGTTATTGAGGTAGTAGGCAAAGCGGCTGGACACCTTCGCCAGCAACAGCGCAGCCAGAGCCAGGAACAGTATTCCCGGAATAATTGGCAGAATCAGGCCGATAACGCCGATTATCAGGAATAGACCCACCACCGCTAGGATTATTGCCTTTAGATAGAGCGGCATGTGATGTTCGTGTTCATCTGAATAGTTCACCAGTGACTCCTGCTTTGTTGATATCGAATTTGATCTCCATCTATACCTAAGCAGCAAACATGCCATTTTATAACATATTGTTATAACGGGAGTTATTCATCAGGTGACTGTGATTATCTGGTAGATTTCGCCAATTAATGACTGGGCAGATCAGCAGACATCACAAGTGAGCAGGAGTTGCGCCTGTACAATCCACTGCGAAGATCGCACGGCTGCCCTTAGTTACGCCCGTAAAACAGAGTGCGTAGCAACGGGATAAGTGCAAGTAGCAGAAATGCTATCAGAATCCCCCTGAACATTTGCCCCAGAACCTGTGGCCGAATGCGACCTGCCGATAGGCTGCCACCCGGGATCATGCCGCGGGACTGGCCGGACTGCCGTGTTTTGTGTGATTATGCTTGGATTAGGTCTGTCTTCTCGATGCTCCGGAGGAACCCCCATGCCCTGTCAGAATATTACTCGATGGTCTGCCGTCCTTTGCCTTCTCGGCTATGCTCCCTTTCTCGTGGCACAACAATCGCCCCAGGCATGCGAGACTCTTTCGGCACTGGATTTGGCGAATGTCGAAATAACCCTGACCGAAATAGTAGGGGCCGGGGAATTCGATGCAGCCCGCGGAAATTTTGGTTCATTGCCGGAATTTTGCCGGGTCGCCGCGACACTAACGCCGAGTAGCGATTCAGACATCAAGATGGAACTCTGGCTGCCTACCCGCGGCTGGAATGGCAAATACCTGGCGGTGGGCAATGGTGCGTTTACCGGCAACGTGCGGCACACAGCATTAAGCCTGGCCTTATCCCGTGGCTACGCCACCAGTTCCACCGATACCGGGCATCTCGGCAACACTGCTAGCTTCGGGCTTGGCCATCCTGAAAAAATCATCGACTTCGGATGGCGATCGGTACATGAGATGAATGTGGCTTCCAAGCAACTGATTGCCGCTTTCTATGACGATGGTCTTCGGTATTCTTATTTTACCGGTTGTTCCGCCGGTGGCCGTCAGGCCATGAAGGAAGCGCAACGATTCCCCGATGACTTCGACGGCATCGTTGCCGGTGCGCCGGGAGCCGACTGGACCGGTAGAGCGGCAGCCTCGCTACGCATCGCCAAGTACCTGCAAGCCAATGAATCGGCACGGCTTTCCGCCGCAGACAGAGAACTGGTTTATGCAGCAGCGGTAGCGTCCTGTGATGCCGACGATGGCGTCGTGGATGGACTTATCGGTAAACCGGCGCAGTGTGATTTCGATCCCTCGGTGTTGCAATGTGGCAGTGGCTCGTCCGCCTCCTGCCTGACGTCGGAACAGGTGAACACCGTAAAGATGATCTATTCTTCTCCGGTCAACCCTGCAACTGGTCGTGCCATTACCGGCTTACTGCCAGGCAGTGAAATGGGTTGGACCGATCTGGGCTGGACCAATTCAGCCCGAGCCACCGGTCTGGATCAGTACCGCTACCTGGTGTACGGTGATGAAGAATGGACGATCGATAGATTCAATTTCAATAGCGATATCTCCAGGGCGGAGCAGGCCGACAGCGACACGCTTAATGCGTTAGATCCTGACCTCAGCAAATTCTTCGACAATGGTGGGAAGTTGATTTCCTATCACGGCTGGAGCGACCCGCAGATCTCACCGGCCAATGCCACCCAGTATTACCAGAGTGTGGTGGATACATTTGGCAGCAGGGACGTCATCCACGATTCCTATCGATTGTTCATGGCACCGGGTATGGGGCACTGTGCCGGAGGTCCCGGTCCCAACAGCTTCGATTCTCTATCGGCACTCGAGAGCTGGGTAGAACAGGGCACTGCTCCCGACAGCATCACGGCGGTGCATCGTACCAACGGTGAAGTGGATCGCAGTAGGCCGCTCTGTCCGTTTCCTGAAGTGGCTGTCTACGATGGATCAGGCAGTATCGATGTCGCCGAGAATTTCATGTGCCGGGCACCTTGAGTTATCGCTTGATCCTGGTCAATTCTATTGGGTGCTTAGTCTGATAAATATAAGTAAGGAGAACCTAATTTAAGGGAACAGTGACCTTTTTTTGAGCTGCGATCTCGAATGAACAGGATCAGACTACTGAGAGGATTGCTCATTTTAATGTGCAGTCTTTCCTTCGCCCGAACGGCACTGGCTGTGCCTTCCTCGCCGACCAATTTTTCTGGTTCGGTTGATAATTCAACCGTAAGTTTTCAATGGAATTCGGTCGGCGGAGCCACCGGCTACAAGGTGTATTACAGTTTTTCTGCTGGTAACTACCTGGGTGCCGTAGACAACGGCAACAACACCTCGATTGTTGCCGCTGACGTGCCAGATGGCACCTATTATCTGGCGGTCGCTGCCTATGACAACAGCGGTGACAGCGGATTATCCAATGAGATTTCCATTACCGTTGCCTTCGCACTGGCTTCTCCGACAAATTTTACGGCTGATATCACTGACTATGTGGTTGCATTAAATTGGGACCTGGTGAGTGGTGCCACCAATTACAATTTGCACTATGGATTTTCGGCTGGCAATTACATCGGCTTCGTTCCATTGGGCAATGTTGACTCACAGGTAATTGCGGATGTACCGGAAGGATCATATTTCCTGGCACTCGTAGCCGACAGTGGTGAGTATCAAAGTAATTACTCCAACTCTGTTCTGATCGAAGTACCGCAGATCACTCTGTCGACAGCAGTAGCGATAGATTACACCACTGAAAACACTCTGAGCCCTTTCGATATCCTCACCATTTTCGGTAGTGGTTTTACTCCAGGGCACTCGGCAATTTCAGTACAATTCCTATCTGAAGATGGGAAGATAAATCTCATTGTTCCGGCAATATTTGCTTCGAGTACCCGAATTGAGGTGGCGGTTCCCCCGCTGGTGGATTCAGAGACAGGCGTGTTTGTAGCCAGCGAAGTAAATCTTCAGCTTATCCAGGCTTCTGAGACGCAGAATTTGCAGTCCGATCTTTTTGCTTCGATTTACGTGTTGGAGCCACCGGAGGCGAACAGTCAATTACCGGTGGGAGGCGTATTATTTACTTATGCATTAGCGGGCATTGATAGTTTGAACAGTGCGGCATCCCTGTCAACCGCCGCCTATCAATCGGCATTGGCGGAGGCTATTGATGAGCTTGAAGATCTGATTGTTGAGCTCACTGCCATGATGAGCGGCAATCAAACCACTATAAATATGGCAACAACTGACGGACAGTCTATCTCCTTGTCTCAATCTGATGTACAGATGATGGATCGATTGTTAAATGCCTATTCAGAACAAATCTCGACATCCCTTGCCGATGTATCCTCGATAATTCATGACGGCATGTATGCAGCCCGAGTGAGCTTCGCTTCGTCATCTCCTCGCTGCCAGGCTGGTACGGATTCGACTTTTAGTGGCGGACTGGCGGATTTTGCACAGTCGTACTGCAACCATCGAACCGAGCTCAAGAATGAATCCAGCAAGATTCGACAGGACATGCCTGAATACGCGAAGGTTGCTTATGGAGGAATATTGGCAGTTTCGAGTTGGGCTGTAACCGGGGCACTCGGCACGCTCACCGGCGCCGGCCATCTTGGCAAGCTTGGAATTTCACTCTTGTGGTCTTGGGGCACCGATCTTGCCCAGGGCACGCAGCCGACTCCCACGAAATCTGCAGAAAATGTTGCGAAATCGGCGGCCGACGGGCTACTGGGAGCCCCGGTATTAGCCATGGCGCAACCGTTCGTAGACCTGGCCAGGATCGCCAATGACAATTCCAGCTCGTATACCGATTCCGGTCAGGAACCCTAGGGTGGAGTTATACAAAGAAACACCACAACATCCACCGACGAGTCAGTCACTTCATTAAATCTGATCCGGGTTGCTGATGATTTTGTGAGTGTTGCCGGCAGTTTTGACGTGAACCATGACGGGCAGGGTGGTTCAGGTAGTGAAGAACCTACTCTGATTGTCTCTTCCGCCAGTTGCACGGTAGGAGAGCGGTTCAGCTTTGGAACAATCATGTACGATCTGATTCAGGCTTCGGGCACTGCTACTGGTCCCGAAGGATCGTTGCTGAATTTTGCCGAATGCGATTCATGGACAGACTGCCAGAGAGAAGCAGGAGAGCCAGCCAGTACTGGCTGGACATATGAGTCGACCACCTATGTCGCCACGCCTCAAACATTCAGCATCACCCTGACCGGAGCCGGATTCAGTTTGTACGAAAGCGAAGTACTGACTTGTCCCACGATTTAGCTTATTGCCCGGCAGTACCGATCAGGCGTGACGTGTAGGCAGGGAAGAAAAGTATCCTGCAATTCAAACAGATAAGTACACGCCGGAATTCTCAATCTGAACTGGACCAGTTGAGCATCTACTTGCCGCTGCTCAGTCATTTTTCATTTCCCTAAAGAAATTTGATGCACTTACCGTCCTATTTATCTTATTCTCCTGCGGGACTGGTGCCAGGCTATTCGTTGGAAACCAGCTGTTTGTAATCGATTACAGGAATATTACTGATGTTTGCCATTCTGAACGAAATCCGCGTACTGGATTTAACCTCGGTCGTGTTGGGTCCCTATGCAACACTAATGCTTGGGGACTTCGGCGCCGAAGTCATCAAAATAGAAAATCTTGAAGGAGACATGTTTCGGGCCGTACGTCCGGGTCGGTCCGATCAGATGGGCGCAGGATTCATAAACTGCAATCGCAACAAAGAGTCGCTGGTTCTGAACCTGAAGAGCGAAGCAGGCATAGAGCTGTTCTATCGCCTGGTAGAGACGGCTGATGTCGTTGTCCACAATATGCGAACCCACACGGCTGAGAAACTCGGCATTGGCTATGAGGATTGCAAAGCCAGGAAGCCGGATATTGTCTTCTGTAATGCGCAGGGATTCGGAGAGGATGGTCCGCTGGCCGATGTTCCCGCCTACGACGACATCATCCAGGCTGCCTCCGGTCTCGCCTATTTAAATGCTGACAGCGAGGGCCGCCCGCGCTATCTGCCAACTATCGTCGCCGACAAGGTTGCCGGCCTGCAACTCACCATCGCGGTACTCGGTGGTTTAATGCACAAACAGAGGACGGGCAAGGGCTGTGCTATCGAGGCGCCGATGTTCGAGGGGCTGGTGTCATTTCTTATGGCGGAACAAATGGCGGGTCAGAGTTTCGTGCCCAGCATGGGTGGAACAGGTTACGAGCGCTTGAATGCCTCCTATCGAAACCCTCACCCAACTGCCGATGGCTTCATCGCGCTTTTGCCCTATAGCAAGCAAAACTGGATCGACTTTTTTCATCTGGTGGGACGCCCCGAGCTGGCAGAGTTGGAGATTGTCACCGATGCGGTCAAGCGCAGTGAGAATATCAACCAGCTGTATGCGATGATCAATGAAATCTCACCAGAGAAAACCACCGATGAGTGGTGTGAATTGCTCAGGGATGCCAATATCCCCCACACCCGTGTCAATCATCTGGATGAGTTAATTGATAACGAACATCTAAATGCAGTGGGACTCTTCGAATCTTATGAGCATCCCAGTGAAGGATCGATGCTTGGTGTGCGATCGCCCTATGTAACGCAGGGCATCGAAGAGGTCGAGGACAAGCCTGCGCAGCTATTGGGTGAAGCGAATGCGAAGATTCTGCAGGAGCTGGGATTGAATGAGCAGGACATGCAACAGCTGCTTGCCGAAGGCGTAATTTAGATCACCGGGACCGTACCTAATCCCCGCCTTCAATGAGAGACTCATGACTTCAGTAAAGAAATTCATCGCAGCAGTGGAAAACGACACAAGGCGCAATGATGCGCTTGCTCTCGTGCCTATTATGGAAGAAGCATCCGGATATAAGGCGGAGCTTCGTAACAAGGCTATCTGTTTTGGGCATTACCACTACAAGTATGAGAGTGGCCGGGAAGGCGGCTCTGCAGTAACAGGCTTCGTTCCTCGCAAACAGAGCCTGGTAGTGTACATCATGCCCGGTTTCTCCAAATACCAGCATCTGTTGAAAGATCTGGGCAAATTTAAAACCGGCAGTTCCTGCCTCTATATCAACAAGCTTGACGATATTGACCTGAAGGTTTTAAAAAGGCTGGTGAAAGCATCGGTTAAGGATATGCAAAAGAAGTATGTGTGCACCACCAAGCTGCATAAAGCATGAATGAATCTTTGACCACATGAAACCGCCGATGTAATCCTCACTGTGGGAGGCCAACTCGATTCTACTCCCTGGTTACACTGGCAAATTATTATCCCGGGGTCACAGAAGCAGTGCTGCCAGCAGTATTTCTGGATTCTATCCCTAAGCTGGGTGTTACCCTTATTCCAACATTTGTGGGGGGAGTGCTTGTCACCGAGATCTATTTGTGGCATTCCTACAGGCAGACACAAACATGAATAAGAGAACAGAGATGACTATTCCAGATCGAAAAAACCGACTACTAGCAAAGTTCACTTTCTTTTTGATTTTGGCCCTTGGCCTGTCCTTGCAGGGCCAGGCTCAGGTACTGGATGGACCCGATCCGTATCAGATGGAAGACGTTCCGGATCTCGGTTTTAGAGCAGTGGAGCACGGCCTGGATATTCCGGCCGACCTGGAGATGGGTGCTCCATCGAGTGTTGTCTGGACCAGAGAGAATCATCTGGTGGTGTTTAACCGTGGCCCCAATCCACTGATGGAATTCGATGCCGAGGGTGACTTTATCCGCTCCTGGGGACAGGGAGACTACCTCAGGCCTCATGGCATGCGCCTCGATCCGGAGGGCAACATCTGGACCACCGATGTGAACGGCCATACCGTGAGAAAGATGAATCTGGCCGGTGAGGTATTATTGACTCTCGGGCAACATCGACAGCCCGGCGAACCCGAACAGGGCCTGTTAAACGAACCCACCGATCTGACCATCAATGCAGCGGGTGAGGTGTTTATCCTGGTGGGGCACGGTCGCGGCACGCCGCAGTTATTGAAATTCGATGGTGACGGCAGCTTCCTCAAGAAGTGGGGCAGCCCCGGCACCGGTCCCGGTCAATTCGACACGCCCCACTCCATCGTGGTTAATCCGGAAGGCCTGATCTATGTGGCCGATCGCCAGAATCGGAGAATTCAGATCTTCGATGATGAAGGCGCTTATATCGAAGAATGGGCTTACAAGGGCCTGCCCTGTGGCTTGCATTTCACCGACGATAACCAGCTCTGGATGGTGAGTGGCTTTGCCGGCGAAATCCTC
>DMJN01000049.1:0-228 GCA_003451715.1 Gammaproteobacteria bacterium
TTCATCATCGTCAGGATACTTTTCATATAGCTCCGCCATGGCATGCATCCAGGCGGTGCGTCGCTCAGGCATTCCACCCGGGGTGAGTGCATAGGCCTCTGCGGCGCGCAAAAAACCTTTCTCCCTCTCGGTCGGCGCCTTGGCCAACCGCTCTTCGCTGGTTCTTCCCAGCTTCATCAAGGCCTCGCCCGGGCCATCGTCCTCGACGCCAAAGAAAGGATGCTGGTA
>DMJN01000049.1:595-6488 GCA_003451715.1 Gammaproteobacteria bacterium
TCCAGTTCCTGGGCTTTACGGAATTCTGCCTGGGCCTGGGTCATGCCGAAGCTGTGCAGATAACCCACACCCAGCAGAAAGTGTTCCTGCGCGGCGGCAGAGCCGGAGGTGGGAAAATCGAATGAGCCGATGCGGTCAAAGTCGGCGGCCTGGGACTGAGAGCTCAGCGAGAGAGCTGCAAGAAAGGTCACTAGCAGGGTTAGCAAGCTACGCTTGGTCATTATCATCCTCTGATGTTCTTGTTCTTGATTGGCTACTTCACGGAGCTAAGGGTGCCAAGTCCGCTAACGCTTTGCAATCCCTTCCGCGTTTAGCCACTGCCTCTTTCGGGCTGTCTGTAGCCTGGGATGAGCTAGTATAGTATGTTGATTCTCAACGATTAATTCCCCGGAGGTTGTAGCATTGTGAAGCAAAGATTAGCGGTTTTTCTGGTCGTTGGCTTGCTGACCGGACCCATTGCCTATTCTCAACAGTTGGGTTGTGAAGAGCTGCAGGGTTTCGCCGATTTCGCCTTCTGGATCGGCGAATGGGAAGTGTTCGATAATGCCACCGGGAACCGGGCCGGGGAAAACAGTATTCAATCCATGGAGCAGGGCTGCATGATGCTGGAACGCTGGACCAGCAGCAACGGCGTCACCGGTACCAGCCTGAACTACTACAATCCGGTGACCAGGGAATGGCGGCAGGTGTGGGTATCGGCAGGGCGTTATTCCATCGATATCGTCGGTGGCTTACGGGGAGACTCAATAGTGTTGGAGGGGAGCATTTACAATTTTGCCGGTGCCGTGTGGGATTTTCGGGGCAGTTGGACAGCTAACGCCGACGGCAGCGTGCGACAGTTCTTCGAGCGGTTTAATCACGATTCCGGGGAGTGGGACAGCTGGTTTGACGGACGCTATGTGCGCAAGTCCCAATAAGATCTCACGCAGAATTTCACAAAAAAGGGGCACCTTAGACGGCGCCCCTTTTCTGGCTGGCCCCTTATGGGCTGCATTTAATCGAGGGGTATGGGCGAGCCACTGACTCCACTCATGGGTTCACCCACTACTGCATTCCAGGCAATTTTCTGTAGCAGTAATTCCCGCTCCGCAGAGCTCGGGTCCGATGGATCTACCAATGCTTGCAGTCCTACCGGGCTCTCCCTGTACATGGCGGCAAACCAGGCGTAAGTCACCACATTCATTACCGGTTGCGCCCCATGTCCAATCGGATCACGAAACACTTCTGATTGCTTATTAATACCCGCTACATTGCCTTTGATGATTTCCTTGCGCAGCGTGTACACGACAATAGAAGAAGGGACTACGCTGGCCATTGCACGATTGGCACGGTGATTGATTCCAGCAAGTTGACCACGCAACCTGTCGAGGTATTCATCTTCGCCATGCAGGGTTTCCAGCCAACCGTCGATAGTGTCCAGCGTGGCGTTATCACGATCTGCATTCACGAAACCATTACCACCATTTCCTCCCACACTCGCTGTGCTGCCATAGCCATCCCACGCCGACCAGGAATTTTGCACCATGAGCCGGCTGTCTGGATTGGTCTGAATAAGCAGGTCGCCAAATAAATCGATGCCGTCTTCGGGCATGATGGCATTGGGTGACATGGTAAACACGTCCACACCGCCTTTGTGCAGCGCCACCTTGGCGATATTCTTCGAGTCATCACCATCCCCCTGGTTCCAGTGCTGCATGGGGGTAGATCCACCGATCATCTGTACTGCGAGATTTGCATGTCCGAGCTTACCCGCTTCTTCGGCAAGTGCCGCCAGAGGACCGGGGCTGGTTTCTCCGGTCTGGCGATTAGTGCGTGGCCCGATAAACACATTGAAGGAGTGGGTGGCCATCACATACTTCTGGCCACGCTCGATGGCATCTGCAGTTGCGACATTACTGAATCCCAGAAGTGCCAGCAGCAGCGCTATGACATAAAAAGAGTGAATCCTTTGTTGTTTTTGCATTGTAAGCTCCTCGATCTTTCGAGAGTTATTCAAGCTGGGATGCCAGGCTTGCTAGGTAATACCGTGTAGTTTAAACACTTTAACAACTGAAGCACGCTCACGCATGCGTTTATTGTGTTCGTTTATCCTGGGGAACTCTTCGATGTCCACCTTGTCCCCTTTCAGCCAAAGGGAAATGCAGAACAGGTAACAATCACTCACCGTAAAATCTTCTCCCAGCACCCAGGGCCCGACAAACATTTCTTTTTCGATCAACTCGAAACTCTCATGCATGGTCTGTGGCACCTTGGCACGCATCGCGCTGATGGCGGCATCATCATCCACCCAGCGAGTTCCTCGAATCTTGTGCGCGTGGTTCACATGTACCGTGGCAGCAAGGTAGACATTGATTTCCTGCATTTTCGCGAATCGGTACGGATCCTCCAGCGGTGCCAGCTTAGCTTCCGGGTATGCCTGGGCAATATAGGCAAGAATCGCCGGAGTCTCAGTGATGATGCCCTTATCCGTGACCAGCGAGGGCACCCGCCCCTTGGGATTAATGCTGAGATAGTCCTGCGAGCGTTGTTCGGTAATGGAGAAGTCCAGTTTTCTGGACTCGTAAGTCGCTCCGGCCTCTTCCAATGCGATATGGCAGGCAACAGAAACAGTCAGGGGTGCGTAATAAAAAATCATCTTTGTCATGCTCTCTATTCGATTAATCGTCTCTGTCATTGGCTAAATACACAGTCTTCTTCCCGGAAAACTGATTATAGAAAGACTGGTGCGAATCAAGCGACAAAACGCCTTCACGTTGATTATATTGCGCGATCCACTCGAGTAACATATCCAGGTTGGCATCCTGGATTTCTTTGGATTCATATTTGTGTGGCTCCCAGGGACGGTTCCCGGCGTTTTCAGCACATAGCTCGATGGGCAAATTCAAGAAAATAATTTCCGTGGCTGCTGGAGATGCCAGTTCGAGCAAGTCCGTGTAACAGCCTTCTATTACCCAGGCATCATGCTGCGTAGTGAACTCCTGTATTTTGACGAATGACTCATCCAGCGGGGCTCGCTCAGGCGGATTCGTTGGCTGCCAGGCGAGTTCATCCAGGTCCAGGTGCGCCAGTTCTTCCGAGATACACAACTGGTTTGCCAGCGTCGATTTGCCTGAGCCGGAGTTACCAAATATCAGAATTTTTCTCATCTTGCGTTTTGGATTGGGTTTGAATACCTAAGTGAGGAGGTTTGCATTGCCGTCTACTTTGTATTGCCTCTCAAAATGCATCACCGAACTTTCTAGTGAGTTCAACTGTCGCCTCGGGTAACTCTCGGACCTGCATTCTATAGGAGTACAGGCGACTGGATACTTCAACAGAATAAAATTTACCTCCGTATGAAAACTCAATATAGGGTTGCTCGGACATTTCAAATTCGATCGAATCTTCACGTTCTCGAATCGTTGCCATGCTGCCATTTCGTTTCCATGCGCTATAGTTAACGAGATGAATATCGGTGCCGCCGAGAAGGAATGCATTATTGTCATGCATGAGATAAAGATTATTATCCAGGATAGGCAGTTTGCTTAAGTATGGCGGCTCTCCGTTAAAGATGACGCGCTCAGCGGCTCTGGGCAGAGTGTTAGATACGGGCTGACCGGATGGAGAATTTGCAGCGCTCCGCTCATTCATTGGAGCTTCAAGATTTTCCACTGTCGATTCCCAATAGCTACTACCGCCGTACAATGCAAGCGCGGCTATTGATACAGTAAAGACACTGACAAGCGATTTCTTGAGGCTAGACCATTTTTTCATAAGGTTCTAAATAAAGAGTGCACCCAGCCCATCTCCTTGATTTGAGTGTAAGGTGGAGTTGTCAAGGTACATAATCTAAGAAGAGTACTTCTGAGTTAATGCCCAATGAGTGACAGATTCTGCGAAATGAAAGCGAATGATTAGCACCACAAATCAATAACACTGGCCATTCTTCTTTCGATAGAATTCTTGCTATCCAAACACTCTCGCGAATGGACGAAACTAGTTCACCAAAATCCCCTCGAAAAGGACTGCCAGATTCAATATCGAGAGATTTAGCTGCTGTGAGAACAGTTGAATCTCCAAGAGAAAGCAATTCACGCTCTTCTGTGGAGAGATCAAGTGCTTGAACTGGGAGTTTGGAACCAAATAACCGTTGAGCTACAGTGCTCTGAACACCATATTTGGCCAGTCCATCGCTGGAAATCTCTTCTGCAATTCTTGCGATCTTGTACTTGGTGCAAATAGCCTGTAGTTCAGACTCGAATGAAGCAATGCTCGGTTTATCATACTTGTCAGTACCACACTGTAGGTTATGATTAGTTCCAAATATGTAAATATCCGCTCCGCTGGGATCATTGAGCCCTAACACTTTTAGTAACCAGTGCACGTAGCGCATCTCCTTGAATTGATTGTTGTGTGCAATTAAAAACTCTCAGGTTTAATTGGTTAGTTCTTAGAAGCCAACTCTTGGTCTACAAATCGAATCTCCTTGATTTGTTTGTTATGCAGCAGATTCATGCTCGATGTCCCAGCCAGGAAATACAAGCACAGCAGGGTGGCAGCGAAGTGCTCTAGCCAGGACTTTCGCTCGTTCTACTCCTAGCTGGATTCTCTCGTTTTCGATCGCGGATATAGTAGACTGAGGTATACCAGTTAGCTCTGCGAGTTCATTCTGGCTCAGCTCTTGAAGTTCTCTCAGAATCTTTACGGATTCTCCGACAGAAACCTCAATGGAACGTTTTGCTAGTCTGTAATCATTCATGTTACTTCCTCCGATAATCATGGGGCGTAACGTTTTCTACTTGAACTAGAACCCTATCTTTCTCAACTTTATAGATGACGCGATATTGAATATTCAATCTTGAAGATCGAAATCCCTTCCACTTTCCTGAAAGTGATTCGTCTCTAAATCCCTTAATCTTTCTAAGGCCTAACGGCCCAGAAATAGTAACGATGTCCTTCCATTTCTCATATCCCTTCCGTACATCTAGCGGCGCTGAAGAGAGGCTTCTGGATATCTGTTTATGTTCGTAGATAGCCCACATACTAAAAATAGTATATATACTAAATATGATATGTCAAGAATTGCTCCAGATTGCACGGAATACGCTGCAAAACGTCGCCCATTAATAATGGGCAGGGTGCTAGCTCTGCCTCTGATTGATTACATACGTCAAATCATGTCCTAAGGACGTGGTTTGACGTATGTAATCGGAATAGCCCTACTATTTGGAAGATTTATTCAAAATAAATTCAGCACCTTTTTCTGCAATCATCACTACTGGAGCATTAGTATTGCCCGACGTAATACGGGGCATGATCGAAGCGTCTATGACTCTCAAACCATCGATACCGTGAACTTGCAGCCTATCGTTAACCACGGCCAGATCATCGTTGCCCATTTTGCAGGTGCTTACCGGGTGAAATATGGTGGTACCCAGTTCACCGGCGGCTTTCTGGAGTTCTTCGTCGCTGCTGAGTTGCGGGCCAGGCTTTATCTCTTCAGGCTGGAATCGGCTAAGTGCGTCAGCGGCCATGATTCTGCGTGTGAACTTCAGTCCTTCTATGGCGACCTTTCGGTCCTCCTCGGTTGAGAGGTAGTTCAGCGTGATCGCTGGGTAGTCCTCAGATCTGTTGGTCTTGATCCTAATGTGACCGCGGCTGCTTGGGCGTAAATTGCATACGGATGGAGTGATGGCGTTGAATCGGTGCAGCGGATCGCCGAATTTGTCCAGCGACAGCGGTTGTACATGCCATTCGATATTTGGAGAAGGCTGCTCGGGATCGCTCTTGGCAAAGGCACCGAGTTGGGAGGGTGGCATGGTGAGGGGGCCGGTTTTATAGAACAGATACTCCAGCCCCATTATCGCCTTGCCGATGAGTGAATTGGCGCGCTGGTTCAGCGTGACAGTGTTAT